>JAIEOS010000003.1 GCA_019750295.1 Bdellovibrionales bacterium
CGAATTGAAATGCCTTGGTTTCGTCGACATCGCCCTTTGCTGATCGGCTTAGCTGGGAACTCGGGTGCGGGTAAGAATCGACTGGCGAGCACGCTCTACGATCTCTTTGGTAAAAATGCAACTTCTCTGATCGAAGGCGACGATTATCACAAGTGGGAGAGAGGTAACGAGAAGTGGCAGGATTACACTCATTTGAATCCGCGAGCGAACTATCTAGAAACTCTATCTCAGCATATCTTGATGCTTCTGCAAGGTCAGCCTGTTTTTAAATCCCAGTATGATCATTCATCGGGCCAATTCACCGATGAGCGTTTCGTCACCGCTAAGAAGAATATTATTGTTCAAGGTTTGCACACTTTTTACCCCATCGTCCTAAGACAAATCATGGATATTAAGATTTTCGTCGCCCCCCATGAACAATTACGCACGTACTGGAAGATAAAAAGGGACGTGAGTGAGCGCGGCCACGTGTTAGAAAAAGTAGTGAGTTCTATCAAAGCACGACAGAAGGATTCAAAAAATCACATCGATCCTCAGCAGCGTTTTTCCCATTGGACATTGGCTTACACACCCTACAGCACCGATTTAGTAGATCTCGAGTCGCCGAAAGTATTCATCCATGCAGATCTCGCAAAGAATCCTGATACGTTCCAGGTTCATCACATTATTAACGATACTCCCATCGATAATCTGGTCGAGGAACTTCGAAAACTTAAAACTCTAAAAGTTTTATGTGAGCCAGATCTTAATAATTTAGATTTTTTAAAGTTAGAAATCCACGGCACCATCACCGTCGAAGAGGTTGGAGCGATTGCGGAGCGAGCATTTGGTAATATTCGCCATCTCACTCGGTCTGACAACACTCCAATTTGGGAATCAGGATACGACGGAATTAATCAACTTATTTTTTTAGCGCTTATTGTTCGGTCCGAAGCGAAGTGGAGAAATTCATGATCTTTATCGAACATCGCAAGAACTCTATAGCCGATCTTAAAAACACAAAATCTTCCAATGGTCTAGAGATGGATCTTCGCTCGCGTATCGACCGAAAAGGAGAGTTGGTTGTGACTCACGACGCGTTTTCTCAGGGAGATACCTTTGATGAGTGGTTCGAAGTTTTTATAAATCTTAAAATGCAAGGTCCACTCGTTTTAAACGTCAAAGAAGATCAGCTGGAAGAGGTTCTCATCGATAAAATGAAATCTAAGAATATCGAAAACTATTTGTTTTTAGATTCCACTTTTCCGAGTTTTATGAAGTTAAGAAAAATGAAAATGGCACACAAGTGCTTGTTGAGGATTTCTAAATTCGAATCGATTGAAACTGTTTTGCCCTTTGCCGGTGAAGTGGAGTGGCTTTGGGTAGATTGTTTTGATGGCATTCCTGCAGATATTCAACTATTACAACGGGTCGCTTCGAAGTTTAAACTTTGTATGGTTTCTCCCGAACTTCAAGGTCATTCCCTCGAAACGAGTATTGACCGATTTTTACCGCAGGCTTTTTTGTTTTCGGCGATTTGCACAAAAAATTGGAGTTTGTGGAAGGAAAGGCTTAAGTGAGTCTCAAAGAAAAGCTAAAAAATGTCCGAAACATAATATTTGATCTCGATGACACTCTTATTGATTCCACAACGATTTACGAGCAGGCATTATCAGAAATAGGTTTGTCTCTGAAGCATCCTGATTATCTAGCGGCGCGCGAGCAAGTGAAGGTGCGCTTGGGGACCGGGCATCCGTCGGCACGCAATCGGTTGCTTTACTTTAAAAGTCTTCTCGAAAATAAACGGCAGTTTTCGGCGCGGAAGCTTCTCGATACGATGGATAAATACGAGGTGGCTTTGCACAAATACACTTTGGAGAATATAGCGATTTCGGGGCGAGCTGAGCTCCTAGGCGCCCTTAAAGACAAAGGTGTGCGAATGGCCATTGTTTCTAATGAAAATCTTCGAACTCAAATGATAAAAATGCTTGCGGTGGACCCGCAGAATCAATACTTCGAGCATGTATTGTTCTCTGAAGAGATGGGGGTGGAAAAACCGGACGCCAAGATCTTTAAAGAGATGTTAGAAAAAACGAAGTTCAATGTGGAAGAGACTTTGATGATTGGCGATAGTTGGGATGCAGATATCCTCGGTGCCGCGGATCTGGGAATACGCTCGCTTTGGTCGCTCGAGTTTATTCCGCATTTTGATCGAAAAGAGCACCCCCTTTGCTTGGGGACGATAGCCGCATTGGCAGAGATCAAGGATTATATCTTTTAAATGGAAAATCGTATACCACTGCCCCGTCATTATAAATATTTTGCCTTTGTTGCGTTGGTTTTGAGCGCGATAGCCATCGTCTCTTCCATTACGATCAGTGGAAGTTTTTATCGTTCGTTTTGGCCCTCAGAGATGTTTGGTGTTCACAAAGGATTGCCTCTTTTGAAGGATACCCCATTGTTTCTCGAGGATGCCGCGGGCTGGGACGGACAATTTTATTATCTCATCGCCAACTACCCCTTCTCGAACTCTTATCCTCAGTATTTAGACTCAGCAGCTTATCGCACTCAAAGGATCGGTTTGCCGGTGACAGCGAACCTGGTCAGTCGATTTCTGTTTATGGAATACGTATCTCCCCTGGTTTACAGTCTCACGAATATATTTGTTTTTTTGATCTGCGCTTTAATTTTAATTTCGAATTTTGAAAGATGGGGGCAAGGGTTCTCCGTTTTACTTGTGCCCTGGTTGAGTTCGGTCGGAGTGACGGCGACTTTATCGCACGGATTACCAGATGCATTCACCAGTGGAATTCTAATGGTCGCCATTCTCTTCTACTTTAAAAATAAACTTTATCTCTACATGGCCTTCGCGACCTTTGCGGTTCTCTGCCGCGAGGGGACGGCCTTTTTATTTGCTGGTATAGCGTTGTGGGAGGGGCTAGCTATGATTCGCGCACGCTCCTTGATTTTTAGGAATATATTCACCGTAAGCGCACCGCTCGTAGGCCTTATTTTTTGGCAACTTTATCTTTATAATTTGTTTGGCTACTTTCCATCAAAACAGGCTCATGGAATGTTAGCTGCACCTCTCGAGGCAGTCTTGAAATATTTTTGGAGCAACACTCAGTCTCACAAAAATCTATATACTTTTCATTACCTTTTGATCATTGGTTTAGCTTTTTTCATGGGCTTCAAAGCATTGATGTCGCAAGGTAATACGAAGACCAGAGCTTTAGGTCTAGGAATATTAATTTACACTTTTCTTTTGTCTTGTCTCGGCCATGGGGTATTCATGTATCACCGGGATTTTCTAAAAGGAGTTCTCGATCTTTTG
>JAIEOS010000004.1 GCA_019750295.1 Bdellovibrionales bacterium
TTTTTGAGAACCCCCGCGTTGTTTTCTGAAAACAACGCGGGGGTTCTCAAAAAGTATCGGCGCACCTTCCGGAGTAAGGCGTACCTCTTGGGCAGATTGGGTCATACGTACTTTGTTTATGAGGGAATTCTTGCTAACGCGATGAATTTGCCGTTTCTCTCTCCACTTCGCTGGGGGATATTTAGGGCATAAATTTTAAAGGGGAGAATATGAAGTTCATTTCATTTCTGTGTGTATTCGTGTTTGTAAGTTTAACTTACGCCGCCAGTTCTACCGAGTTCTACTCGTGGACGCCAAAACTGTTTGAACTGAATACCCAAGGTCTTCAGATTGCAATGGATGTCATGGATGGAAGCGATGATCCTGCCTACGTGGGAATAAAGAAGTTATTTCCAGAGGTAGATCAGGAATATATTCCCACCCTTGAATACTATTATCGGAAGAACTTCCAGTCGCGAATTCTCCCTCGAGAATTTCGATTTCAAAATTATGATTACTATGATCAATTGACTGACGAGGATATCGCCGATGGAGTGATTGCGGACAGTTGGCATGTGATCAAGTACATGGGTGCTGAGATCTATGATCGACTGAGTTCCGCGTTTTATATCCCAACATATGGTGGAGACTCCATACCTTACGGGTTTTGTGATACAAATCCTGGTGACAACGAAAGCCTTTGTCTTGAACCCCAACGCAACACTCTCTATTCATTCATAGCGCGTAGTGTTTCCAACCCGTACTTCGTTAACTACACTTGCGATTCTATTCTACCGATGTACATCTGGGAGATGGAGTGGGGCGCACAAAAAACATTGGACTATAAAAAATCAAAAACCGATATTTTGAAAGCGATTGCCAAATTGGATAAAACTTTGGCCTACTTGGAAAATGGCGGGAACTGGGTTGTCACACCGGAATTCATAGAAGGTCTTGACCAGTTCAAACTCCCTTACGACACGAAAGGCTTTATTGTTCGCCGTTACTACGACGGCGGCCCCAAGCTTGTGAGAGCTGTGCGCAAATGTATGGAGAGAGGTCGCGCTCGAATTGCGGCAGCCACTCAGGAGATCCCAAAGGACGCCTCAGTCTCTTTAAAACTCAATGAGACTCTCAAATTTAAACCTCTGACGTCCGCGGTAGCCCCTGTGAAAACTTATGATGTGAGCAATGGTCGTCTCCATCGCCGTGATGTTTATCGCCTTCTTCGTCAAATGGACCCCAAGATGGAACTTCCGAGTTATGTGGCCGAAGAGATTACATACGGGGATAGTGGCGGTTATTATTCAAACGGCAGTATGATGAACGGAGTAGAGATGCGCGCATTAGCTCGCATCTTGGGTCGTCTCGATCCCTCTTTTTCGTACCGACTGTTAACCAAGGATGAGTTAGAGTCATTTTTAGTTCCTAAGGCGCAACCACAGATGAACGCTCCTGAATTTGCAGACGGCTATGTGCAAGATAATTTCGTCCGCACGACCAACTCTCTCTTTGATGGACAAAATGAACTTTGTCTCTCAGATAAAGGTCAAAAAGAGTTTGTTCAAGTTTATTACTATGTCGGAGAAGATGCGCCTTCTTACTCTGAGATGCATGTCGAAGAAGAATGCCATTTGACGAAATGGAGAATTGTCCGCGAGCTTAAATAACAAAAGCCGTTTTTAAGTTTTGATCCAGAAAAAAGGCACCCTAGGGTGCCTTTGTATTACCCTCTAAAGAAAAACAGCCAAGCGAGGACGCAAACGAATCCCGGGACTCCCAAAAAGTACATGAGTATGGGAATGCCCACTCGACCCTCAACATTGCTGACCATTTCTAACATTTTATTTGTATTCATGATGATCTCCTTGATCTCCAACTGTGCAAAATTAAAACCGTTATTTGCCAGCGAGGAGACCAATAGAGATTGCGCTCGTCAAAGACGGCGGGGAAAGAAGGGGACTTGCAGGGATTTTTGCCACTAGCACATCACATCGAATTTTTCGCGAACAATGGGAAAATGCAAATGTTGAGTGCCGCGAAGGACATCCAAAACGACCAGGGTTCCTTCATCTCCGCGTATGAGATCCACGAGCTCCTCTAACTTTGAGCCCTGCGCGGGAACAAAAACTCCTCCGGGGGTCGATACCACGCCGAGGATCTGATCTCCAGGAGCTAATCCGTGTTTCTCTGCGGGTTTTCCTTGGAGGACTCTGTCGATGAAGACGTCTCCGGAACTGGTTCGACTGATGACAATCCCAACCCCTACTTTAGAGACGGGTGTGCAGGATCCCGGAGCATCGACCTCCGCCTGAGCCATCGCTAGGAATAAAAGTGTTGGAAAAAATAAAATAAAAAATTTAAGCATCAGAACCTCCGAGTTGTACTTTTATTATCGGAGGAACGGATAAGAAATGGCACAGGCCTCGACGACCACACAGCAAGACGTCCCAGCCACCGAGTGTCGAAGTCCGGGAATACTTACTTCAACATCGAATTGTCGCGAAAGTATTCGAAGGTTTTCTGTAATCCTTCTTCGAGACTGACTCTCGGTGACCAGTTGAGCAAGCGTTTCGCTTTTGAAATGTCAGGACATCGTTGTTTGGGATCATCCGGAGGAAGGTCCATAAAACGATGTTCCTTTGTGTTTTGAGTAATCTTATTGATAGTGTCTGCGATTTGCAGAATCGTCATCTCTAAAGGATTGCCTATATTCACGGGCTCGTGAGTGGTGTGTTGCATGAGAGCATAGAGCCCTTCCACCAGATCTGTGACATAGCAAAGACTGCGCGTCTGTTGGCCTGATCCGTAAATCGTGAGGCCCTGCTTGAGCAAGCCCTGACTAAAAAAATTGGGAATCACGCGGCCGTCTTCGGGGCGCATACGTGTTCCGTAAGTATTAAAGATCCGTGCAATGGCCACGTTAACACCGTATTCACGGTAATAGGCCATGGCAATGGCTTCACCGAAGCGTTTGGCTTCGTCGTAGCAACCCCGCTCTCCTACGGGATTGACGTTGCCGAGATAGGTTTCAACTTGTGGATGAACGAGTGGGTCTCCGTAAACCTCACTGGTGCTCGCAAACAAAAGTCGCGCTTTCTTTTCGCGAGCGATTTCTAAAAGATGAGTTTGACCCATCGCCGAAGTCTGAAGAATAAAAATAGGAATACGCTTAAAATCGATGGGCGATGCGGGAGATGCCATGTTGTAGATCTCGTGCACGGGTCCTTCAAGGGCAGGAAGCTCTTCCTTTTGAGAGATGTCGCATCGGTAAAGCTTAAAGTTTTTATTTCCCTCGAGATGCTCCAGGTTTTTTTCAAGACCAGTCACAAAGTTATCGAGGCCGATGACGGAATACCCCTTGGCCAAGAGGAAGTCACAAAGATGGCTTCCGATAAAGCCGGCGGCTCCAGCGACAACGGCCGTCTTCACGCTTCACCTCGGTGGGCGGCAATTTGACGACCAATACAATGGTATTCAAAATCGTACTTCTTGATATCAGGAATGTTGAGCGCATTTCTTCCATCGAAAATGAGCGCATTCTTTAAATTTTCTTTGATCTTCACAAAGTCAGGACTGCGGAACTCATTCCACTCCGTCATGATGATCAGAGCATCGGCACCGACGGTAGCCTCGATGGCCGTTTCGGTGATTTCAAAAGGAGCTTTGAAATGCTTTTTGGCTGTATCCATGGCGACAGGGTCGTAGGCCGTAATCTTACAGCCTTCATCCGTTAAGGCTTTGATCATATAATCTGCCGGAGCTTCACGAACGTCATCCGTACGGGGTTTAAAGCTGAGACCCCACATGGCAAAATGTTTGCCTTTAAGGTTGCCACCGAATCGCTCTTTTATTTTATCGAAAAGAACTAATTTTTGCCGGTCATTGACCTTATCTGCCGCAGAAACAATCTCCATTGTCGAATTAAATTTTTTCGCAGTGTGAATCAGAGCCTGCACGTCTTTGGGGAAGCAGCTACCGCCGTAGCCGACACCAGGGTGAAAGAACGAAGGATTAATTCGACGGTCCGAAGTAAAGCCTCTGCGGACATCGTTAATATCGGCTCCCACTTTATCAGCAAGAGCTGCGAGCTCGTTAATAAAGCTGATTTTCACCGATAGAAAAGAATTGGCCGCATACTTCGTCATCTCGGCAGAAATATTGGACATAAAATAAATAGGATGACCGTTTTTAACGAAAGGAGCGTAGAGCTCGTTCATCATTTCCTCGGCCTGCTGAGATTCACAACCAATGATCACGCGATCTGGTCGTAAAAAATCCTCAACCGCGGCCCCTTCTTTTAAGAATTCCGGGTTGTTGATCATCTCGTGAGGGATTTTAGAATTCTGGGCGATAAAAGCTTTGATGTCTTTGCTTGTACCCACGGGAACCGTGCTCTTAAGCACAATGTATTTCTTCGTCGTCGCGACATCACAAATACCTTTGACCACGCTCATTGTAGGCCCGAGATCCGCGCTGCCATCAGCTTTCTCTGGAGTACCGACAGCGATGAAAACGACATCAGTGGAAGACACGGCCATTTTTAGATCATTGGTGAAGGTAATACGTTGACGGCAGTTGCGAAGAATATCGCCCAATCCGGGTTCGTAAATGGGAATGAGGCCATCTTTAAGCTGGTTGATTTTATCATCATTGTTATCGACACAAATCACATCGTGTCCAACATCGGCGAAACATACTCCTGCGACAAGACCTACATAGCCCGTACCAACAATGCTGATTTTCATAGCAATAAACCTCAACTCTCTAATTCTTTAATGTCATTTACACCTATCATGAGATAAAAAGGCACACAAGGAGTTGGTCCCCAAATGAGCGATCCTCAGAGACGCTGAGTAAGGAACCTACTCCCAGAGGAAGACCGGATGGTTGGTAATAAGTATTTCATTCTCAAAACCAGCGTATTTAAGGAGTCAGATCTCGTGATCTACGCCCTAAACAATCAGGGTGGAAAAGAGCATTTTCTCGCTCGCGGAGCCCTCAAGAGCAAAAAACGCTTCGGTGGCGGCCTCCTAGAGCCTCTCAACTATGTGGAACTTCAAATTGATAATCGAAAAGAGAAGAGCCAGTTTGTACCGATTACAGATGCAAGACTGCTTCATGGATTTGAGAAACTCCGCAGCAGTTACGACAAGCTCGAAGTCGCACTGAGCCTGGCTTTGGACATGTTGCGTTTTTCGGTGGAGGGCGGCAATGATACTCCCGAGCTGTTTCACTTATTGGGCAACGCGCTAAAGGCTCTTGAGGAGACCGAGGAAGTTTGGCTTTTGCAGCTTCACTTTAGAATCAAGCTTTTATTCTATTCCGGTTTTCTCGATAATGAGAGCGGGGATTTCAATGCGGTTCTTAGAGAGCCCATTCAGAACTTTAAAATTTTAAACTCTCAGCCGATCGATTATCTCAAGCGATTGAGCGAGGCCCACTTCCGCGAACTCATGCCCGGTCCCATGTTGTCCTAGTTTACGATCCGACTTTCTTATTGAGCGGATGGAAGTTTTCCATAGTTTGTGTCAGTTGCTCGAGATGAATGTGAGTGTATTTCTCGGTCGCGGCCAAACTACTGTGCCCCAAAAGTTCTTGAATAATCCGTAGATCAGCGCCGTCGTTGAGCAGGTGAGTGGCAAAGCTATGTCTGAGCGCGTGCGGATTGAGGGGCTTTGAGAGATGGGCCATCTCGCCACATTGGCGAATCATATTGTAGGCGGTCCTCACCTGAAGAGCTTGCGCTCCCCAGATGTAATTAGAGCCCGTAACTTTATGAGATTGGAGATGCTTTGCCAGGAGCAATGGAAAAGAAATCGCCCGCATCTTATTTCCTTTGCCGATCACCCGAAGTTGGCGGCGCAGGAAATCCACATGGCTCCACTCCAGCTGACAGGCTTCACTGATCCGAAGACCACAGCCATAGAGCAACAGAAATAGTAAAAACTTTTGCTCGTCTTTGGGGGACAGCGGCCGCCTCGAAAATGTTTGAAACACCGCGATCGCT
This sequence comes from Bdellovibrionales bacterium, assembly GCA_019750295.1. Lineage (NCBI taxonomy): Bacteria > Pseudomonadati > Bdellovibrionota > Bdellovibrionia > Bdellovibrionales > Bdellovibrionales bacterium. The sequence goes on from JAIEOS010000004.1 coordinate 5,990, forward strand.
TCATCGACCGAAATAAAATGGGGAATTTTGAGTGCTTTTTTGGGTGCGACTAAAAAGTGGGGGAGAGATTCGATGGTTTTATGTTCTTTGAGATATCTAAAAAAGCGACGGAGCGTGGCCACCTTGCGCGCGCGAGTGGCAGGCTCCAGATGAGAAATGGAATGCAAAAAGTGAGAACTCTCACGGATGAGTTCGTCCACATTTGCTAGTTTTTCGCTCACAATGAGCTGATCGCTTTTGAGGCAATAAGATGAAGCACCATCGAGTTTAGGGCCGGAGAACTGCGTATTTTTGAAGCTATTTTGGAAGCACTGATGGAGGTCGTTACTGTAAGCCACCAGGGTGTGGGATGACTTTTTTTCAAGGAAGTCCATCTCGTAGAGGAGGTCGCAGGCCATTTTAGCGATATTTACCATGTTCCAACCTATTGAATTCTATCACTTTTTAATCTAAATGACGCAAAGTGAAAATTCTTCTTGAAATTAATTCAGCGGTGCATTAAAGTCAGTCCACTTTTGATACATGCTTCAAAACTAGGCACATATCACAAGTATATTAAAAGGCGGTACGTATGTCACAAATGAAAGAAGTTAACCTTCAGAAGTCCATACTTTCATCGGACAGTAGACTGAAGAAATCTCCGATCATCTATAAATCTGAGGTCATGAATCAGGTGATGAAGATGGTCGACCGGGTAGCCCCATCTTCGGCTCCGGTTCTAATTCTCGGAGAAAGCGGTACAGGTAAAGAACTGATCGCTCGTTCAGTGCATGAACGCAGTCAGCGCGCAGATAAGGCTTTCGTAGCCATCAACTGCGGTGCTTTACGGGAAACACTCCTTGAATCCGAACTTTTCGGTCATGAGAAGGGTGCCTTTACGGGCGCTTACAACAGAAAGATAGGTCTCGCAGAAGCAGCTTCTGGCGGAACTCTTTTCCTTGATGAAATTGGAGAACTGAGCCCGGGAATCCAGGCGAAGCTTCTACGATTTATCCAAGAGGGCGAAGTTTACCGAGTCGGTGGTAAAGAGCCGATTAAGGTCGATATTCGTTTGATCAGTGCGACCAATCGTGAACTCGATGCTGAAGTTCTCAACGGAACATTCCGTGAAGACCTTTACTATCGTATTAATACAATCACGATTCATTCACCTCCTTTACGTCGCCGTAAAGAAGATATTCCATTACTTGTGGAGCATTTCTTATCACGTGGTCACTCTCGCGTCTTAAACCGCGGTCAAGAGATGAGCCCCGAAGCGATGCAAGCTTTAATGAAATACGAATGGCCAGGAAATATTCGTGAGCTTCAAAACTTATGTGAACGCTTACAAATTTTAGCGGATACACAGACGATCCAAGCTTCGGATCTTCCTGAAAGTATCTTAAAGCCAGAGAACAAACTTGTGATTGGTCAGTACGATCCATCAATGACGTTGCATGAGTTGGAAAGACGTTACATTGTCGAAGCGTTAAAACACTTTGAAGGTAACAAGACTCAGGCTGCAAACGCTTTGGGGATTACCATTAAGACTCTGTATAATAAACTCCATGAGTACGGCGAATTCGAGAACTTCGCTATTCACATGAAAGTTCCAAAGAAGGGTTAATCCTTCTTTAGAAAGAAAAAAAGCCGGCTTGTGCCGGCTTTTTTTTTACCATTCGCTCGTCGTGATTCTGACGAATTAGAAGTAGTTACCTTCGTCGTCTGGATCTTCAGAGGCTTCTTCTTCGTCCTCGTCGAGTTCGTTGTAAGATGTAAGATCTGGATCGTCAAAAACGTCCTCGTCTTCATCGGCACCCACGGAAGCGCCGAGATCATCAGCCGCTTCTTCGTCCAACATCAGCTCGTCATCGCCCATGTCATCGTCTTGATTTTTTGGAGCACGGAAAAGATCGTTGAGAGAAGTGGCCGGAGCTACTTTTTTAACGACATCTTTTTTTGCGGCTTTAGGTTTAGCTGCTGCTTTTGGAGCTGCTTTCGCTGCTGGTTTTTTTGCAGCTGTCTTTGCTTTTTTAGGGGCTGCTTTTTTCGCTGCTTTTTTTGGAGCCGCTTTCTTTGCAGGTTTAGATGCTTTTTTTGCTGCCTTCTTAGGGGCCGCTTTTTTCGCTTTTTTTGGAGCTGCTTTTTTTGCCGCTTTTTTTGCTGGTTTTTTCTTTTTAGCCATATTTCCTCCGGGAGTGATTCCAGTGTTCTCGACAGAGAAAATTTATTGAAATGGCTAGGAGACGTCAAATAAAAAACAAATAAAAAAAGCGTGGTCCCAAGAGGACCACGCCCAAAGAGCAATCAATCAATACGGAATTGACGATACCTGTAACTTTAAAACTTATAATAATTTGAGCGCTAACTGGTTCTTCTGGTTAGCGTTAGCTAACGTGGCTGTGTTGGCTTGCATTAAAATCTGGTTGCGAGTCAATTCAGCTGAAGTTTCAGCGATGTCCGTGTCACGGATACGGCTGTTGGCAGAAGACAAGTTCTCGTGCTGAGTCCCTAAGTTGTTGATAGTTGATACTAATCTGTTCTGAAGAGCACCGAGGTTCGAGCGGATACGGTTCACTTCGGTCTGGGCAGCATCGAGGCCCTCTAAGGCTTCAGAGGCTCCGTCTTTGCTCGAAAAGTCGATTCCAGTCAGGCCAAGGGCGCTCAGGGTGGCTACGTTTCCAGAGGAATCGAAGCTAATGCGATCAGATTCGGACGAATTGTTGAGGCCGATTTGGAAGTCGAATGTCGGCGTCGAACCGTCTAAGAGGTTAGTTTTACCCCATTTAGTACTTTGAGCGATACGATTCATCTCCTCTTTAAGAGCCTGAACTTCTGTGTTGATGAACCCGCGCTCGGTTTCGCCCACAGTGTCAGAAGCGGCTTGGATGCCGAGTTCCCGTAAACGAATCACGATGTTGCTCATCTCATTCAAACCGCCTTCAGCCGTCTGGATTAAAGAGACCCCGTCGTTTGCGTTTCGCATAGCTTGGCTCGCGGATCTGATCTGAGCTTTTAAGTTCTCAGAGATGGCCAATCCAGCAGCATCGTCGGATGCGCGGTTGATGCGGCTACCACTAGACAGCTTTTCGAAGCTACTATCGATACCACGGTTGTTCGTGTAAAGGTTCTTCATCGCGTTGATTGAAGATGTGTTGGTGTTAACTCTCATACTCATTTGATTGCTCCTGTTATTGTTCTTTTTTTTTCCGTAAAATTAATTACGCCTAACTATTCGGAGCACTCTGGAGATTCTTGACAGGACGAAAATACAGAAGTGCTTAAAGTTGTGGTTTTTTAACCTTTGGTCTTAAGATGATGGTATTGAAATCAAAACTATAGTCGGGAAAAAACGCAGAAATAAACGCAAAAAAATGACTGAGACTTACTAATAGAGTGCCTTATCGAGCGAAGCGAAAGATCCTAAGCGAGTTTATTCGCTTCGCTTAGGATGATGAGTCGCTGATTTTTTCCTCGATATTAAAGAACTTGGCGATTTTTTCGTTCACCCAGGTGGGATCGTCTTCCATGAGATGATGCCCGCCCCAAGGATGAATCTCATAGTTTGCGGCTTTGAGCTGTTTTTGAACCAACCTCATATGGGAAAGAGTTGTTACGCGATCATTGGATCCCCAGAGAATCAAAGTATCGCTCTTTCTGTGGGCCAGCGACGTGAACACTCGCTGATCTTTAAATACGTCTACGGTTTTCATAAAACAGTAAAGCGCCAAAGGGTCCTTATAGGGTTCCGAGTAGCGCTCCAGGACGTCTTTATTGACGAGCTTCTGATTATAGACGGCTTTGCTCAGGGCTTTTTTAATAATCGGTCGAGGGACCATTCGTGAGAACTTTGCCAACAAGAGATAATTGAAATTCTTTAATGGTAGGAGATTGGGAGTCACCGCGGGGGCAATGGCCGCGGTTTTGAGGAATCTTTCCGGGTAAAGCGAGCTCAGCCATAGAGAGATAACCCCTCCCAAGGAACAGCCCACCAAATAACACTCCTTAATGCCAGCTTGGTCAAGCACAGCTAAGGTGCGCTCCGTGTATCCATCCAGATCGTAGGAAAGGTCGGCCACCTTATCACTCAGCCCCAGTCCTGGGTGATCAAAAGCAAACACAGGATAATTGCGAAATTGTGAAAGCTGGTAGCGCCAGCTAAAGAGAGAGGATCCAAAGCTATGGACAAAAACGATCGGCGTGGCATCGGGCTCGGAACAAACAGATCGGTTATCAAAAGAGTAAACCTCTCCCCAAGGCATCTTCATTTTGCCTGTGAGATGCGCTTCGTAAGTAAAATCCAGAACGTCAGGCCACTTTTGCGATTCTATTTTTTGCCAACCGGCGAAAAGCCCCAGAGCTATAAACGGAATCGCAAAAATAAGTCCAATAAAGAAATAATCCATTAGTCGATCTCGAGAAACCGGCAAAAAGCCATATGGCCATGAGCGTTGAATCTTTGCATTTGAACATCGTAACAATGAAGGTTGGCGCGATAACCGATCGTGCAACTCTCAGACGCTGGATCGAAGTGAGAACAATGTTCGCAAGCAAAAAGTAGGTGTTTATTTATTAAATCATCAGGATTTACCCGGTCTAACTTAATACTTTTTTTGGCCCGCTTTGGAGTAGGAACGTAGGAGAGTGGTTTTGAAGACGAAGTTTTCATTGTGTTTTTTTCCGGCGTTGACAATTTCATAATCGGGGCCATCTTATGGAAAGAGTCTATTTTTGTAAAATGGATTCTAGGTCAGTATAATTTTAGCAACAAAGAGGTTCGCTTGAGCGATTTAGATAAAATGACACATAAAGCACGGGAAGCTATGCAGGAGGCCGCTCGCATGGCCGAGGCTCAAAAGCATCCGGCGGTGGAGCCTGAGCATTTATTTATCGCTATTCTAGGAGATGTCGACGGCAGCGTGGTCAATATTTTGCAAAATCTAAAAGTCGATGTTGCGGAGTATGACCAATGGCTTCAAGGCTACCTCGAACGTCAGCCCCAAGTCAGTGGAGCCAATAAGGTATCTGCCAGCCCCCGGCTCGTCCGCCTTTTTCAAGATGCGGAAAAGTTATCCCAAAATATGGGTGACCAGTATATGGCTCAAGAGCACTTCTTTTTGGCGGGGCTGTTCAACGAATCCGATTCGTCATTGAAGAGTGGGCTTAAAAAGTTAAAGATAACAGCGGCGGCCTTTAGAGAGGAACTTTTAAAAATGCGCGGAGGAGAAAAATTGAACTCACAAGATGGTGATGCGAATTACGAAGCCCTTAAAAAATATGCCCGTGATCTCACCGAGGTCGCTCGCCAGGGAAAACTGGATCCGGTGATAGGTCGTGATGACGAGATTCGGCGAACGATTCAGGTGTTGTCTCGTCGGAAAAAGAACAATCCCGTGCTCATCGGAGATCCTGGAGTCGGTAAAACCGCGATTGCGGAAGGTTTAGCGATCCGTATTGTAAATCGGGACGTTCCGGAAATTCTCTTTGGAAAACGAATTTTAAGTTTAGACATGGGGGCCCTTATTGCGGGAGCGAAGTACCGCGGTGAATTCGAGGAGCGTCTCAAGGCGGTGATTAAAGAGGTCACGGCGAGTAATGGCGAAATCATTTTGTTTATCGATGAGCTGCATACTTTGGTTGGAGCTGGAAAAGGCGATGGCGCGATGGATGCCGGGCAGTTGTTAAAGCCGGCCTTGGCTCGCGGAGAATTGCGTTGTATCGGAGCCACCACGCTGGATGAGTATCGCGAATATATTGAAAAGGACAAAGCGCTCGAACGACGTTTTCAAGTGGTGTTGGTGGAAGAGCCTTCCGTTGAGGACACAATCACGATTCTGCGAGGCTTGAAAAATAAATACGAAGTCCATCATGGGGTGCGGATCACTGACGATGCAATCATCGCCGCCGCCAAGCTGTCCCATCGTTATATCTCCAATCGTTTTTTGCCAGATAAGGCGATTGATCTTATCGACGAAGCGGCAAGTAAGCTGAGTATTGACATCAACAGTGTTCCGACGGAAGTCGATCAGATCAAACGTAAGGTGATGCAGCTCCAAATCGAACGCAATGCCGTTCTCCAGGATAAGAAGGACTCCCAACGGATCGGCGATATCGATGCGAAAATTTCCGATCTTAATAAGGAGCTCAAGGTTCTTGAAGATCAATGGAATAAAGAGAAAAAACAGATCGTTGGGCTTAAGGACATCAAACAAAAAATCGAGAATACTTTAAAGCAGATCGAAATCGCTGAGCGAGAGGGGCAGTTGGAAACGGCCGCTCGTCTTAAATACGGCGAATTGCCTGAACTTGAGAAAAAACTTGCCGAGAACAATAAGACTCACGAGGCCAGCGATGGAAAAACCATCCTACGCGAAAACGTGGGGCCGGAGATTGTTGCTGAGGTTGTCGCAAAGTGGACCGGAATTCCGGTGGAGAAAATGGTTCAGAGTGAATCTCAGAAGCTCCTTAAGATGGAATCGGTTCTTGCGAAGCGAGTAGTCGGTCAGGAAGAGGCCTTGCGTTCGGTTTCTGATGCGATTCGCCGGGCCCGTGCCGAGGTGGGCGATCCCAATAAGCCGATCGGGACCTTTTTATTTTTAGGGCCAACCGGCGTCGGGAAAACTGAGACCGTGAAAGCCTTAGCTGAATTTCTATTCGATACTGAAGAGAGTGTTATCCGTATCGACATGAGTGAATACATGGAAAAACATTCTGTGTCTCGCCTGATCGGAGCGCCTCCGGGCTATGTGGGTTACGATGAGGGAGGACAGCTGACGGAGCAGGTTCGTCGTCGTCCCTACAGCGTTGTACTTTTAGATGAAGTCGAAAAAGGTCACCCCGATGTATTCAATGTTCTCTTGCAGGTTTTTGATGAAGGTCGTCTGACTGATGGGCAGGGGCGCACCGTAGATTTTAAGAACACGGTTATCGTGATGACTTCCAACATAGCCTCGGAAGCGATTGCGGACGACAGTCTGAGTGATCAACAGCGCGAAGATAAAGTCAAATCGCAGTTGCGCCTTCACTTTAAACCCGAGTTTTTAAATCGAATTGACGAAACGATTATCTTTAAACAATTAACTCGCGAGCAGATTGGCAACATCGTCACCTACCAAGTGCAAAGAGTGCAGCAGCGCTTGGCGGATCGGAAGATCACGCTTCATCTCGATGCCTCGGCTTTAAAATTCTTGAGCGAAAAAGGCTACGACCCCACATTCGGGGCTCGACCTTTAAAGCGAGTGATTCAAGACTACTTGTTGAATCCACTGTCCAAAAAAATTCTGGGCGGTGAAATTTTGAGTGGAAGCACAGTAGAAGTGAAATCGAATAAGGACGGGCTTACTCTCCAGTAGGTCCGTGGACGTTGGGCTTTAATAGACCTCTACGTTGTCAAAAGAGGAGACCATCTTCACAGAAGAGGGCTTTGCGCACGATGGAACAAACTCTCCGATATCAAGTTGAGAGGTTCCAAAAAACGAATCGCCCTTCTTTTCCACAGGGATTATAAAATCCGCGAGAAGTTTTCCATCTTGAAAGTATTCGACCTTCTTGATTTTGGAATGCCATCGCAATCCAAGGTGAACTTTTTCGTGGAGGGCAATGGTTCCAAAGTTTTTCTCGAAGAGAACCTTCGAAGGTTGGGCTCCGTCAGGTATGTGCGAGGGTTTTAGGTAGCAAGGAGCTGCGCATTCGATCGCAACAACTTTCACAACGAAACGATCAATTGGGATGCCCACCTCAGGTTCAAAAGCGAGGGCCATCACCACCATAACTTCGCCAAGGCCGCTCGATGGTTCACTGCTTTTCGAGTTAAACAGATACATCGAAATTGTAGTGCGAGCGAATATCGGTTCCTTGTTGTCTTCGCAGGGAGTAAAAGAAAAGTTTTGTATCTCCACATCGGCCTCAATTGAGTTTGTACTTCTTTTGGAAGATCTCACAATCGATGAAGCCACTCAAGATTTTTCGAATTCTTCAGGGGAATAGGAGGTGCGCCCAAAATGGTAGTCAAACTGACGGAAACCGGCTAAATTGCAGGGATGACGAAAAAAGATTGCAACCCACAGCCCGACGATTGCATTCATTGCGAATCACGGCATCTCAATCCTCTTTGCTCATTGGACGAAGTGGTTTCAGCCATTAGCCAGGTGAGAACTATGGTGAGTTTCAAGACCGATCAATATATTTTCTACTCAGGAAATAGTCCCGTCGGGATCTACACCATCGAAAGTGGTCTGGTGAAATTGGAAGTCAATTCTCCCAAGGGGTCTGCTCATACACTGAGGTTAATGGGTCCCGGATCCATCCTCGGCTACCGATCCTTATTTGCCAATGAGCCTTATCAGGCTTCGGCCATTGCTGTGGAAGATTCCCAGCTTTGTTTTATTCCTAAATCCGATATTCTTAAAATCGCAACCACCCAGCCTCAAGCGGCTCTGAACCTGATGAGCTATCTCGCAAAGGATTTGCGGCTGGCTGAAGAAAAATGGATGTATCAAATCGATAAGGAAGCGCCGGAGCGAGTGGCGGAGGCTCTTCTCTTTTTAATGGATCATTTTCAGGACCAAGAGTGGACCCGGCGTGAAATTGCCGAATGGGCCGGAACGACCCCGGAGACGGTGATGAGGACCTTAGGTCAGTTTGAAAAAAGCGGCTGGATTCAACAAGATGGACGTCGCATTCAGATCATCAATAAAAATAAAATCAAAGAAAAAGCGCAAGTATGACGGCCATCATATTTCTCTAAAGAGCTCAGAGCTACTTTGGAGAAATGGGATGCCTCTATTGCCAACAATCTACCGTCACAGGGATTTCCTTCTGCTGTCAGGCGTGTTCTATTCTGTACCAAGGTCAATTCCATACCATCGCAGAAAATGCGAAAAACCAATTGCGACAAAAATGGGTTCATTTCGATTCGCCCTCTGTCCAAAAGGAGTATTTCCGTGAGGATCCCGCGGGATTAAAGATTTATCGTTTTTATGTTTCCGATCTCCAGTGTTCTTCCTGCGTCCACTTGCTCGAGAAGCTTCCTCATTTCGAATCTTCTATCATTGAGTCCACCGTCTATTTTGGAACTTCCGAACTCCAAGTGAAAGCTCAAAGGACTCTTCCGCTTTCGGAACTTTGTTCCTTAATCGAAGATTTAGGATACTCCCCCCAAATTCTTAAAACAAAAGAGAGCTCGACCGATCATCTCCTCCAAGAGAATCGTCGGTGGTTAAAACAAATTGCCGTGGCGGGAGCATGCACGGGAAATATGATGATGTTCACGATACCGGTTTATGCCGGCGTCGAAGAACCTTATCGCCATCTCTTCCTCTGGCTCAGCGGACTGCTTTTTTTACCGATACTGTTCTATTCGGCTCAGGTGTTTTATGCCGGAGCGTGGAGAGCCCTTAAAACCAAGACGGTAAATATTGATTCTGCCATGTCGCTGGCCTTGGTCGGTAGTTTTGTTTTTTCGACGATCAATCTTTGGAGAGGATCGGGTGCAGTTTATTACGATTCTACGGCCAGTTTTATTTTCCTCATTCTGCTGAGTCGCTACCGAGTCAAAAAAGCACAGCACAAAACAATAAACAAACTCAAAGCCCAGGATTCGATTTGGGACAAATCCTATCTTGTTCTGGACGGGCAAAACCAAGTTTATAAATCCCCGGAAGATTTAGTAGTCGATGAAATTGTCGAGATTCAAAAAAATCAAGTCCTACCTTTTGACGGATCCATTGTCGAATCATCAGCGCTTTGGGACAGTTCGTTGGTCACTGGGGAAAGTCATCCACAGGTCTACACCCGCGGAATGAAAGTGAATGGTGGCCTTAGACTTCTCAGTCCTTCCGCAAAAGTCCAAGTGAAAACTCGTCTCGTGGATTGTGAATTACATCAAATGCTCGAGATGATTTCTAAAGATTCGCTTCACAAAAGTGCTTTTGTGCAAAAGATGGATTCCTTCGCGCAAAAGTTAATACTCACAGTGATCGGTATTGGATTTCTGTTCATCCTTTCGTATTCGTTTGTGAGCGTCGAGGAAAGTTTCCAACGGGCACTGGCTCTTTGGGTTGTGGCCTGTCCCTGCGCTTTAGCTTTTGCGGCTCCACTGACACTTCATCGAGCTTTACTTGAGGCGCGCAAAGCGGGTCTTCTCCTTAAAAGTGTAGATGTTTTTGAGAAGGCACAACATTTAACAGATATTGTTTTTGATAAAACAGGAACTTTGACTACTGGACGATTAAAGTTGATCGGAAGCTCTCCAGAGATTCTTTCTCCTGAGTATAAGCGCATTATTCTAGCTCTAGAAAGGTCTTCGTCTCATCCCGTGGCCTTTGCTTTTCGCGCGGCTTGGCCAGAGACCGAAGTGATGGACCATGAGGTGAGTGACATCCACGAGGTCATTGGCGAAAAAGTTTACGGTCTTAAAGATGGAAAAATATATAGCGTACAGTCCGGACCCAAAGCCCAACATCTTACTATTGATCTGAAAGTGAACAACCACCACGTCGCAACGTTCTTCTTTACTGATGAATTACAACCCGAGGCAGAGAGAGTGATTCACAATCTCAATGCCGGCTTTAAGTTAGCGATCGTGTCTGGGGATGAAGCGTCTCGGGTTGAAGACGTTGCTCGCCAGTTGGGGATAGACTCTTCCAGTACTTTTTCCAACCAGAAGCCTTTTGATAAATTGAGATACATCGAGGCTCATCCTCGCGCCATGCTTGTCGGAGACGGCGCTAACGATGCTCCGGCTTTAAAACATGCATTCATTAGCGTTGCGGCTCAGGGAAGTATGGAGATGAGCTTAAGAGTGGCCGACATCTACTTGCTCAAGCCGGGCTTAAAAAGTATCGAAGATTTTTTAAGAATCAGCGCCAAGGCCCGAGCGATTCTCCATCGTAATTTTATGATTGCGCTGACCTATAATATCGTCGCTGGGTCCTGCGCGCTCCTCGGTTTTATTAATCCTTTAGCGGCCGCAGTTCTTATGCCGCTCAGTTCTTTAGCTTTGCTGATATCCACGATGGGAGGTTGGAAATGACGATTCTTGCTTTAATGATACCCATGGCTCTGGTGATGGGCTTCGGGTTTCTCGCCGCCTTCTTTTTTGCCCTGGAGTATGGACAGTTTGATGATCTAGAAACGCCAGCCCATCGGATTCTTTTTGATGAAACCAACGAGAAAGGAAAGTGAATACAATGAAAACGGCAGTTGTGTACGACGATAAGATCGTTAAAAAGTTTTTAATAGTGACCATGATCTGGGGAGGGGCCGCATTTCTATTTGGTCTTCTCGCCGCCTTACAACTGGCTCATTGGAAAATGAACTTGAATCTAGAGTGGATCACTTTTGGTCGTTTGCGGCCACTTCATACCAATGCCGCGATATTTGCCTTCGCAGGGAATGCGATTTTTGCCGGAATTTACCATTCGACCCAGCGCTTGACGAAAACTCGAATGTTTTCCGATGTGCTCAGCCAAATTCACTTTTGGGGTTGGCAGCTGATCATTGTGGCTGCGGCCATTTCTCTACCTCTCGGATATACCCAATCGAAAGAGTATGCGGAGCTCGAGTGGCCCATTGATATCGCCATAGCTCTGATCTGGGTGGTGTTCGCAGTTAATTTTTTCGGGACACTGGCGCGACGAAAAGAAAAACACATGTACGTGGCCCTTTGGTTTTATATCGCAACGATCATGACGGTGGCCGTCCTTCATATTGTGAACTCCATCGAAATCCCTGTGGCCATGATGAAGAGTTTCCCGGTCTATGCGGGCATTCAAGATGCAATGGTGCAGTGGTGGTATGGTCACAATGCCGTCGCTTTTTTTCTGACGACTCCTTTTTTAGGTTTAATGTATTACTACATTCCTAAAGCTGCAAATCGCCCGATCTACTCTTACCAATTATCGATCATTCATTTTTGGGCTCTCGTTTTTATTTATATATGGGCCGGTCCGCATCACCTTCTCTACACATCGCTTCCGGAATGGGCGCAAACACTGGGAATGATCTTTAGTTTAATGCTTTGGGCTCCCAGTTGGGGAGGAATGATCAATGGCTTACTCACTCTCCGTGGAGCTTGGCATCTTTTACGAACCGATCCGATCATCAAATTTTTAGTCACGGCCGTCACGTTTTACGGTATGGCGACTTTCGAGGGCCCTCTTCTCTCCATCAAATCGGTGAGTGCTTTGGCGCACAATACAGATTGGATTATTGGTCACGTCCACGGCGGCGCTTTGGGTTGGAATGGAATGCTGACGTTTGGAATGATGTACTATCTTGTCCCTCGACTCTGGAAAACGGAACTCTATAGTTTGAAACTTGCCACTTGGCATTTTTGGATTTCTCTACTGGGCGTACTTGCCTACTACATTTCTATGTCCGCGGCGGGGATCACTCAAGGCTTAATGTGGATGGGGATCACGGCTCAAGGGAAACTGATGTATCCCGACTTTGTAGAGACGGTGATGAGAATTGTTCCTCTCTATTGGGTGCGAGCGTTCGGTGGAGGACTATTCATTATTGGTTTCTTCATCATGGTCTATAACTTTATCAAAACTATTCAGCAGGCTCCGGCTCAGGAAAAAGAAGAGGCGATTGAGGTGAATGTCCTCTATTCAAAAGAGACAGAGTCTGAAGAAGGTCATCGCAAACTCGAGGGCATGGCCACGGTATTCACCGTGCTTTCGGTGATTGCCATTTTAGTTGGAAGTATCATCGAAATCTACCCAACGCTTTCGCTCCATAAGTATGTAAGGCCCAACATGGCGGTCAACCCGTACACTCCTTTGGAGCTCGCTGGCCGAAGCATTTATATCAAAGAAGGCTGCTATGTTTGTCACACACAACAGATTCGTCCCTTGGCCTTTGATGTTCTCAGGTATGGACCCGCATCGACCATCGAAGAGTCGATGTATGATCGACCCTTTCAATGGGGATCCAAGCGAACTGGGCCTGATCTTTCCCGGGTCGGAAAAAAGTATCCCCACTTTTGGCACTACCGCCACATGAATGATCCTCGAGTCATCACCGCAAAATCCATCATGCCGAGTTACCCTTGGCTTCTTGAGAAGGACACTCCATTTCTTCCGCTTCGCAAAGAATTGTCGGTGATGAAAATGTTGGGAGTTCCCTATGATGATGACACCGTCGCCAATGCAGATATCGTGGCCCAAAAACAAGCGCTCGAAATTGCAAAGGAACTCGAAGAGCAAGGAGGCCCGGCAGGCCTAGAGAAAAAAGAAATCATTGCCCTGATCGCTTACCTCCAATCTTTAGGTCAAAAAGGAGTTGGGAAATGAAAGCCTTAGCCTTCGCACAGTTTGAACATATGAATTGGACCGCATTGGGTCTGATAATTTTTCTCTGTTACTTTTTTGGGGTGGTGATTTGGACATCACTTAAACCCAATAAGGAAATTTATGAGGTGATTCAGAATATGCCATTCGAGGGAGAGGATCATGAGTGAGATGAGAGACGAAATCAGAGAGCCCGAATACGATGGGATTCGCGAATACAATAATCCGCTGCCTCTATGGTGGCTAGTCACTTTCTTTGCGACAATATTTTTCGCTTTTATTTATTATATTCATTACGAACTCAGTCCTGGCACCAATCAGTATCAAGAGTTGGAGGCCGCGCTGGCACGAATCGAAGGCCTGAAGCAAACGTCTAAAGGGACTGCGGTCATCGAGACGGAAGAGGAGCTCGAAAAAATGATGTCCTTCGAGGGCGTTTCCGAGACGGGTTCTCGAGTTTACGCGGCCACGTGCTCGGCCTGCCATGGAGTCCATCTTCAAGGAATGATCGGTCCCAATCTTACAGATAAGTTTTGGTTGCATGGAAAAGGGACTCGCGTGGACCTAGTTCATCTCATTCGTAAAGGAGTTCCTGAGAAAGGTATGCCGGCCTGGGAAGAGGCACTCAAGACGGAAGAAGTCCTTGCTGTCGCCGCCTTTGTTAAAAGTAAAATTGGAAGTCAGCCTGAAAATCCTAAAGCGCCTCAGGGTGAAGCTGTAGAATAGGGTAATTATGGTCGACTACGAAAGATTGGAAAGTCTCGACGAATTTGGGGGGCGAGTTCCGATCATTCCCCTCGAGGTTCGGGGAGTTTGGCAAAAGAGAAGAACGCAGACCCAAGTGATTTTGCTGCTGCTGTTCTTGCTGCTTCCCTGGGTTAGTATTAACGGAAGCCAAGCCGTCTTGCTCAATATCTCGCGCCGAGAGTTCGCCATCTTCGGGCTTCGTTTTTTTGCCCATGATGCTCCTCTGATATTTTTTATTTTAGCCATACTTACCGTCGGCTTGGCATTTTTAACCGCGGTATGGGGACGAGTTTGGTGTGGCTGGGCGTGTCCCCAAACGGTATTCATTGATGGGATATTTCGGCGCATCGAAAAGTGGATCGAGGGATCTGCGTTGGAAAGAATAAAACTTCAAAAACAGGAGATGTCTCTCCGCAAGTTGAGATTGAAAACAATAAAGTGGTTTTTGTTTTTTATAGTCTCGGCCTTCATTGCCCATAGCTTTATTGCTTATTTCGTCGGATCGAAAGAGCTGATCGCGATGATGCAGAGAACTCCCACAGAAAACTGGAGTTACTTTGTGCTCGTGATGAGCGTGACGGGACTGCTTGTTTTTGATTTCGGTTGGTTTAGAGAACAGTTTTGCATCATCATGTGCCCTTACGGGCGAGTGCAAAGCGTATTACTCGACGCCGAGTCTCTTTCCATTTGCTATGATTCCCAGAGAGGAGAACCACGTCGCGGTTCACCTCTGCGAGCCGGAGAGTCGGTGGGTGATTGTGTGAATTGCAACCGATGCGTGCAAGTCTGTCCAACAAAGATCGATATTCGAAACGGTTTACAAATGGAATGTATTGCGTGCACCGCTTGCATCGATGCCTGTGACGAGATCATGGAGAAAGTTCAAAAGCCCAAAGGGCTCATTCGTTATGATTCGGTTTCAAAACAGCGTCAGAACTGGTGGAAGAGGCCGCGCAATTTGATTTACGTCGGTATCATTCTGGCATCCTTCGTCGCGCTCGCTTGGAATATTATTGATCGACCAGCTCTCAGTTTTTCGTTGCTTCGAGGAGAGCCGAATTCGTTTTCGGTGACAAGAAATGAATCCGGAGAAGAACTCGTCACCAATCACTTTCGTTTACATCTCAAAAATCAAACGGCGAGACCACAAAACTATGGGATGACTGTGGATGATCCCAGCAGTTCGCTAACGGTGGCACAAAATCCAATCACATTAAAGCCTTTTGAGGATAAGACCATTCATTTTTTCGTCAGCATGAAGCCCGAATTCGTAGGAAGTTTTTATTTATCCCAAATTCGCTTGAAGTCCGTGAGCAGCCCCGATGATCTTTACGAAATTCCCATTCAGATCATCGGACCAGATCGGAAACTCAATGAATAGTGTGCCTTTAATTCTTAGTATTCTGGCGGCCGGATTTATGGGAAGCTGGCACTGTGCTGTGATGTGCGGTCCGATCTGCGTCACGCTCTCTGCCAAAGGGTCTCTGTGGAGTTATCATCTAGGCCGAGGCCTCAGCTACTCACTGGCCGGTGCGATTTCTGGAGCTATGGGTAGTTTTCTTTCGACCCAACGTTCTCCTGAACTTCGTTGGGCCGGTGCATTTTTTCTCTGCGGAACTCTCCTGTGGATGACTGTCCATCAGTGGAAGGGCACGACTTCGGCTTGGCAAAAATGGATATGGTCGCAGATCCATTTTCATCGAGACACATCAAAAATGATCTTAGGATTCAGTAGCGTCTTCTTGCCCTGCAGCTGGCTGTATTATTTTATGGCGGCGGCCGCGGCGACACAAAGCCCATGGACCGGAAGCCTGGTGTTATTTTTATTCTGGCTCAGTGGTTTGCCTGCATTGACCGGGTCCTCCCTCATCTTGAGGCAAGCGGTGTCCCAGGCTCCCTCCCGCCAAAGAAAAGTGGCCACATTACTCATTACTCTCTGTGGGATGTATGCGGTGGTGGCGCATTTTATCGAATTCTCCCTGTGATTTTTTCACTCCTAAAAATCATCTCAAATTTAAAGGGTTTGAGAGGGGCGTTTCTTGACATAACGAGCCAGAAACTCTAGATTTCCGACCAAAGCGAGGTCAGCGTGTTTTCTGGAATTGTCGAGGCATTGAGCCCAGTGATTCAAGTGGTCGATCAAGGATCTAATTTACGCCTCACCGTGGAACGTCCTTCTGATTTTTCGGATATCAAGCCCGGTGATAGTATTTGCTGCAACGGCGTTTGTCTCACGGTGGAAAACTTCGATCAAAATTCTATGCAGTTTACTTTAGGCCTCGAAACTCTTCAGGTGACCGGTTGGACTGCGGAGACTTTTAGAGATCGTTCGATCAATCTTGAGAGATCCTTACGCATGGGTGATCGCATTCACGGCCACATGGTGACCGGCCACGTTGAAACCATGGCTCAAGTGAGCGCCGTTGATGAAGGCCAAAGTTGGGTGATTGATTTTAAGGTCGAGAATCTTAATCGCAAATTGATCTGGCATAAAGGCAGCGTCACTTTGAACGGTGTCAGCCTGACCGTGAATAAACTTTTTCAAAATGATCTCCAAGTGTGCTTGATACCCGAAACGATTGAGCGAACGAATCTTGGTCGGTTGAGAGCCGGAGATCGCGTCACTGTAGAGTATGATGTTTTCGCAAAAGCAGTAGTGAATTACCAAGAGCAAAAGCTTGCAGAGGTTAATGTATGAAGATGAATCCCATCGGTGAAATCATCGACGATATTCGAAATGGTAAAATGGTTATTCTTATCGATGACGAAGATCGCGAAAACGAAGGCGATATCATTCTTGCCGCGGACTTTGTAACACCAGCGGCCGTCAATTTTATGGTTTGTGAGGCTCGAGGATTGGTTTGTTTGGCTCTCGAAGCGCAACAAATTGATCGCTTAGGATTGCCGTTGATGGTGGGTGAAGATTATAACAACTCTCCCAACAAAACCGCATTTACCGTGAGTATCGAAGCCGCCACCGGTGTCTCCACCGGAATTTCGGCCTCCGACCGGGCCCATACGATTCGTGTCGCCTCTAATCCTCGCGCACGTTCCGCCGATGTGATTATGCCAGGTCATGTGTTTCCGATCCGCGCACAAAACGGCGGCGTGCTTAAGCGCGCAGGCCATACCGAAGCCAGTGTCGATCTCGCGCGGCTTGCCGGTCTCAATCCCGCTGCCGTGATTTGCGAAATTATGAAGCCCGATGGCACCATGGCGCGCATGCCTGATCTTGTTGAATTTGCTCATCGCTTTAACATTAAGATTGGAACGATCGAGGACCTTATTCGTTACCGCGTTCACAACGAAACTCTGGTGGAGCAAATTGCTCAAACTCCTTTTCAAAGCGAAACGCTTAAGGGGTGCACCGTTAAAGTTTTTAAGAACCTTCTCGATAACTCGCAAAGTATCGTGATTCAGAAGGGAGAAATTCAACCCGACGAACCGACTTTGGTTCGTGTCCACGTCGAAAATATTCTTGCCGACGTTTTTGATTCCCACTACATGCAGTCCGGTTTAGGGCTTAGCCAGGCTCTTGAGTCGATCAGCCAAGTTGAGTCAGGAGTTTTGTTGTACTTGCGAAAAGAAGGAGCCTCGTCGCTTCTTGCTGGAACGTTACAAAATAATTCGGCGGCCCCTAAAATGGATCCTCGAGATTACGGAATTGGAGCGCAGATTCTGCGCAAGCTCGGAATCAAGCGCATCCACTTGCTCGCGAGCAAAGGCACCGCCAAGGTGGTGGGACTCAAAGGGTTCGGACTAGAAATCGAAAAAGTGGTCACTCCCGATGGAGTGTACGAATACCAAAATGACGAAATGGTGAAGATATGATTAAAGGGCAGATCGAAACAATTAAAAAGCATTCCGACGAGTACGTGGTCGGCGTAGTGACCTCGCGCTTTAACGAGGTCGTCACCTCCAAGCTTCGCGAAGGCGCCTTGCAGGAACTGAACGATGTGGGCGTCACTTACTTTGATGTTTCGGTTCCCGGAGCGGTAGAGATTCCCTTAGCCGCTCAGTGGTTGATTGAAAGTAAAAAGTGCGATGCGGTCATTACCTTAGGGGCCGTGATTCGCGGCGAGACATCTCATTTCGACTATGTTTGTAACTCTGTGGAGCGCGGCTGTACCGAGTTACAATTAAAGTTTAACATCCCGGTGGTCTTTGGTGTTCTCACGACGGAGAATGGCCCGCAGGCCTTAGCTCGCGCTGGCGGAGCCAAAGGGAATAAGGGCAAGGAATGTGCTCAAGTTGCTCTGGAGATGCTCGCTCTTTCCAGAGAGCTTAAGAGATAATCCAGTGCTCTCACGAGAACTCCCGAAACCCGAAAAACGAAAGCGCAAAAGAGAAATCTTTAGCATTCTGGCGCTCACGTTTTTATTCATCATTATCGCGTGGTTTGAGTTCCGAGTCTTTTTCACCAGTAAAGACCTTCCTTTTGAGTACTCCATTTTCTTCTTTGGACTGGTGAACTTTAACCTCGTTCTTTTACTTTGGTTATTCTTCCTTATTTTTCGAAATCTCTTTAAGGCGTTTATTGAGCAGAAGCGCGGCGTGGGGGGCAGTTCGCTCCGATCGCGGCTTATTCTTAGCTTTTTTGTTTTCTCTTCGGTTCCAACGCTTCTGATGTTTGTCGTCTCAGTGATTTATATCAACACCAGTTTCGATAAGTGGTTTAGCGAAAAGATGACAGATGTGATGAAGGGGGCCTTGGAAGTCACCACCCATTTCTATGCGGACAGCAAAAAGAAAAACTTCTACGCCGCCCACATGATCGCCCAGAAGGTTCAATATGCAGGAACCAATCAAGACATTCTTTACGTACTTCGTCAGCAGCAGCAGATCTATAATCTAGATTCGGTGGAGTACTATGATGATTTGGTCGATGAACGGCTTTTAGTGATGTCGGGCGACCAGGCCTTTCCCGAAGTTCCCCGAGCCTCCATTGAGTTTTTAGAAAAAGGCATCAAGCAAAATGCCGAGGCCAGCACGGTCCACGAATACACTCGTGGAAACCTGATTCGCGCGATGGTTCCTGTAAAGGGTCGACGGGCCGTTGTCATTGCGTCTTCCTACGTTCCGCTGTCGCTGATCTCCAACATGAATACGATTGGGTCGGTCTATGAGGATATCAAAGGGGATCGAAGCCCAATTCAGAATAATCTAAGATCGATATTTATCATCATTCTCATATTAATGACCCTGGTCATTTTGTTTTGTTCCTCTTGGTTTGGATTCTATATGGCCCAGCATCTCTCAAAGGCTCTATCCGAGCTAGGCAAAGCGACCAAAAGAGTGGCCCAAGGAAACTACGAGCGTGTGGAAGTGAATTTTGGCGAAACGGAAGTGATAGACCTGGCGAAAAACTTTAATGCCATGGTCGCGCAGCTGGAGTCCTCACAGATCGAGATCAACCAGGCCACCACCAGCTTGCAGCAAACCCTGGCGCGCTTGGATGAACGTAGTCGATATATCGAAGTGGTGCTCTCTAACGTGAGTACGGCGGTGATTTCACTGGATGCCGACGATAATATCACAACCATCAATGAGCGAGCTTCGAGATTATTTAAACTCAAAGTGAAAGACTATTTGGGGCGGGCGCTCAAAGACGTCATCGGCGAGACCTACTATCGACTTTATCGTCAGCTTTTTAGCAGTATGTCTCGGTACGAATTGAGCAAGATGACTCGTCAGATGGACTTTGAGATCAACGGCTTAGAGTTCCCCGCCCTGTTTACAATTTCCAAGTTGACCGATGATAAGGGGGAGGAAGTGGGCAAAGTCCTGAGTATCGATGACCTCACGGATGTCCTTAAGTCGCAAAAAGTTGAGGCCTGGAAAGAAGTGGCGCGAAGAATCGCTCACGAAATTAAGAATCCGCTGACTCCCATCAAGCTTTCAGCGCAACGGCTGCAAAAAAAGTTTGGCCACCAGATTAATGACGAAGCTTTTAAGGCCTGTATTGACATGATTATCCAGCAGACCGACGAGATGAAGAATCTGGTGAATGCTTTTGCGGATTACGCCCGGATGCCGGTGGTCAATCGCGAACTCAACGATATGAATGAGCTCATTAATCAGGTTACGGTCTTTTACAAAGAGGCTTACAAAAAAATTCACTTTGAGATTCAGCCCGACGCCCAGTTGCTCAGCTTCTTCTTTGATAAAGAGCAGGTGAAGAGAGTCCTGATCAATCTCATCGAAAACGCGACGATGGCTGTTGCCGAAAAAGCCTCGCCGCTCATTGCAATTACTACGATGATGGACCCTGCGAGGCAGATCGTTCAGATTTCCGTCAAAGATAACGGGATCGGCGTCCCTGAGGAGAATTATGCTAAGTTATTTGAACCTTACTTTAGCACGAAACCGTCGGGGTCGGGTTTAGGACTTGCGATTGTCAGTAAAGTTATTGAAGACCATGGTGGCGTGGTGCGCGCTTGTGCTAACGAACCCAATGGATTAAATATTATTATCGAGCTGCCTTATAAACTCACCATGAGCGAGAAAGAAAAAAATGTATAATGAATCTAGCGAACAAAAGATTTTAATTATCGACGACGAACAACCGATTCGTGAGGTGCTAAGCGCCTCCCTAAGTGATGAAGGGTATATTGTAGAAACAGCCAAAGACGGTGAAGATGGCGTCGCTAAAATTCAATCCTTTAAGCCGGACGTCGCCTTACTTGATGTCTGGATGCCAGGGAAGTACGATGGAATCGGCGTCCTTAAAATCGCTCGCGAGAAATTTCCAAATGTGGACTTCATCGTGATGTCGGGCCACGGAACCATTGAGACCGCAGTGCAGGCGGTAAAGTTGGGAGCGTGGGATTTTATCGAAAAACCCATTTCTTTTGATAAAATCTCGATTCTTCTTAAAAATATTTTATCGTTTCAAAAAGAACGCTCTGAAAAGAAAAATCTCCTCTACAAATTGCGAGAAAATATTGCCATTGTAGGTAACAGTAACGAGCTCAAACAACTGAAGCAATTGGTTGTAAAACTAGCGCCTTCGGCTCACTGGGTTTTAGTAGAGGGTGAGCGAGGTACGGGCAAAGAGTTAGTCGCTAATAATATTCACTATCTGAGTCCTCGGGCGAGTTATTCATTTGTGGATGTTAAATGCGCGCAGGTTCCAGAGGATCTCATCGAAGGTGAGCTATTCGGTTACGAAGAGGGCACACTGGTCGGAACGAATGAAGAACGTCGCGGCCGTTTTGATTTAGCTCACCGAGGCACTTTATTTTTCGACGATATCGATGCTCTTGATCTTTCGATTCAAGACAAAATTTATCGCTATTTGCAGTCCGGAAAGATTCAACGCAAGGACGGATCGCACAACATCGAACTCGATGTGCGAGTGATCGCCGGCACCACTAAAAACTTAAGTAAAGAGGTCGCTGAGGGGCGCTTCCACGCCGATCTCTATGCCCGATTGAATCTCGTCCCCCTCAAATTGACTCCACTGCGCTCGCGCAAGACGGATATCGAATCCCTCCTTAACTATTATAGTTCTAAGTTTGCTTCATCGAGTGGATATGAGCTTAAAAAGTGGACCGCTCCGGCTTTGGAACTCTTAATGAGTTACGAGTGGCCCGGGAACGTAAAGGAACTCAAAAATTTTATCGAACGAATTTATATTCTGACTCCGGAAGAGACCATCGATGTGCATGATATCAAGTTCGCTGGACTTCAAGGAATGTCATCCTCGGCTTACAACGAAATCGGAAATTTCCGAGATGCTCGGGCCCAATTCGAAAAAGAATATATCCTTGCTAAAATTAGCGAATATAACGGGAATATCAGTAAAACGGCTGAGGCCATTGGGCTTGAGCGCAGTTATCTTCATCGAAAAATAAAATCTTTTGGCATCGAGATCGAATAGTCAGCGTCTAAATTTTGTTCAAACCTGTAAAATCCACAAACTTTCTAGAGTTAGTGGATATTTACCCTTGAAGCTGGCAAATTTTCGATATCTTCCAAAGGACAAAATAATGAAGGTTATCGCATTTTTGACTCTGATTCTCCTATCGCTTTCCGTATCGGCAAAGTCTGACGAAACCATTTTAGAATATAGTTTTGGAAATGCCGGCCAAGGCAGCCGATTTGCGGTGAAAGCCGACGGAACTGTGGAACATGTGGAGCGCGTGAAGGATGTGGACTCAGTGATCCCCTCGGGAAATATCGAAAAGAGCGACCTGATTGTGCTCAAGGATTACATCGCTAAGGCCATGGTGGCATCTTCAGAATCTCGAACCTGTCTGTATCGCGACAACGGAGCTTACGGAACATTTAAAGTTTATCGCGAGGGAGAGAGTTCGGTCATCCGCTCTATGACCTCGTTTGGTCCTAAACATTGCATGGCCACGATCAATCAGTCAGATGCGGCAAAAGCCTTGGAATTCTTTGTAAATCTTTTTGTTAAAACTCAACTTCCGGCGCTTTAAGTATGATGCTCAAAATTCTCTTCATTGGATTTGCATTTTCTTTTTTTGGAGCTACGACCCAGGCCGACGACAATACCATCTCCGATTACGCGCAGGTGATTTACGATTGCGACACCTCGGGGATGCTTCTTGCGAAATTTACCCACGGAATTATTTTTTTTGAGATTGCCTACCGAGATGACGGTCCACCCCTCGGTCGATTTAATATTTACGTCAAATCCCTCGATCAGGTAAAGACCTGCGAGGATGCTCGTCGCGCGTTCGACGGGCTTCTTCAACTTTGGCAATCGGTGGGTGTGGATTTTCAGAAAGAGTATATTGAATCTGCTGACGGTCAGTTTCAGCTAGATCGTCTTTCGAAAAGGCTAAAGTCTCAGCTCCGTCGTTAATAGGCTAGGCCTTAAGGGCTTTTTTAAGATCGGCACGTACACTCTCAGGCACATATTTTTGAATGGCCTTTTCCCAGCCCTCAGGGCCCACTAGCCCCTTAGCCATGCTTGAACTTACCTGAGCGAGATCATTCGGTGGGATGAGATAAACCGTTTCCACTCGTGGAGCGATTTCTCGATTCACCTGGTTCATCATCAATTCATAATCGAAATCTTTGTTACTGCGAATTCCGCGGACCAAGTATCCTATTTTGGACTCTTCCGCATATTTCACTAGAAATTTATTATTAATGACTTCGATGCGGATTTTTTTGTAGAGGCGATGATTTTTAAGAGCCTCTTCAATATGTTTTTTTCGCTGTTTGACTGAAAACATATATTTCTTGCTCGGATTCTCACCGATGGCGACCACGAGCTCGTCAAATAGTTCGGCCCCCTTCTTGATCACCCAGAGGTGGCCTAATGTGAGAGGATCGAAGCTTCCGGCATAAATCGCTTTTTTGATGGTGTTGCTCATATCTTCAAAACATCCCCCACACCTAGTTTTCAGTCAACCCGGTTCCGGCAGGATTCCGCTGAATCTTCCCGGTTTCGGGGAGAGTTCGAGCAGTTTTTCTCAGCGAAAACGGCAGTTTGAAAGCCTTGCCCCCTATCCATTTTCCATGTAGTTTTAATTCATATGAAATGGTCAAAAACTTTCCAGTTTACTACTAAAGATGCGCCCAGTGACGCCGAGATTATCAGCCATCAGCTCTTAATGAGAGCTGGGTTTATGAAAAAGGTCGCCCCAGGTATTTTCACATATTCCGTTTTTGGATTACGAGCGATTCGTAAGCTCGAAAACATCATCCGCGAGGAGTTGGCGCGTATTTCTTGCCAAGAAATACTGATGCCGATGGTCCAGCCCCGAACTCTGTGGGACGAGTCCGGTCGTTGGCCGCACATGGGAGAGCTTCTTAAGTTTAAAAATAAGAACGATCATGATTTCTGTTTGGGGGCGACGCACGAGGAAGTGGTCAGCGATTACGTCCGTAAAGATTTGCGCAGCTATCGAGATCTCCCGATTAGCCTTTATCAAATCCAAACGAAATACCGCGACGAGATTCGCCCCCGGTTTGGGCTTATGCGCGGCCGTGAATTCTTAATGAAAGATGCTTACACTTTTGATGAGACCAAAGAGCAAGCCCTCGAAAGTTACGAAAAAATGCGGGGTGCTTATCATCGCATCTTCGAGCGTTTAGGTTTAGAGTTTCGCGCCGTCGAAGCGGATACAGGCGCTATCGGTGGAAATCTTTCTCACGAGTTTCAGGTGTTGGCCGAATCGGGGATGGATAAGCTGATGACCTGCGAATCCTGTAATTATGCATCGAACGAAGAGATCACTCCGATTGTAACTTCGGCATCAACAAATAACGAGTCTGAGCTACCTCTCGAGAAATTTGCCACTCCTGGAATGAAGAAAATCTCGACCCTATCGAAGGGTTTAAATATTCCAGAGAATGAGTTAGTGAAAACATTTTTTGTTAAATTCGTTCACGGTGGCGATGTGCAGTTTATGGCCGTTTTATGCCCCGGGGATCGCGAAGTGAATTTGATTAAGGTCAAAAAGGTCGTCGGAGAAACTGTAGAGCCGATCTTGGCCACGGACGAAGAAGTTTTCCAGGTTTCAAAAGCTCATCCCGGAAGTTGTGGTCCCGTCGGGCTCACTATTCCGGTGGTTCTCGACAGCGCCTTAACTCATCGCAAGAATTTTATCGTCGGTGCGAACCAGGATGGCTTTCACTACAAAAACACGTGCATCGGGCGCGATTTTAAAGCCGCGTTCACCGGTGACGTCGGCCTGGCCGTCTCGGGAGATACGTGCCCGAACTGCGGCAACAAACTCAAATCTGTGCGCGGCAGTGAAGTCGGCCACATTTTTTATCTCGGGAAGAAGTACGCCGAGCCCATGGGAGTCAAATTTCTCGATCAAGCGGGGAATACTCAAATCACAGAAATGGGTTGCTACGGAATCGGTGTGACACGCACGGTACAGGCCGCTATTGAGCAGTCTCACGACAAAGATGGCATCATCTGGCCGGCGAGCATTGCGCCCTTTGTGGTGCATTTCTGTTTGTTAGATAAGGACGAAGACATTCTAAGCACCGTTGATCAGCTCACTCAGATCTTGGACGACAACCATATCGATTATTTTATTGACGATCGGGACGAGCGGCCCGGGGTGAAATTTAAAGATGCGGACCTTTTGGGTTCTCCACTACGGGTGACCATGGGTAAGAAAACTCAACAGGCGGGATCCGTGGAGTTTGCTATTCGTAAAACCAAAGAGCAAAAAATGATTCCCATCGAGCAGGCCGGTGCATTTATGGTCGAAACTTGTCGGAATTTTTTTAAACCTAGCTCCCAGACAAAGAAGTCCTTATGAGAAAACAATCTTCCGAACAATTGAGATGGGTTGTCGGCGATCACGCGTGCGCGGAAGCGCTCCGAGTGTTCCCTCAGGATGTGCGCGAGGTTTGTTTTATCAATACCGATCAAGCCGAAAAAGCTCCTTGGAGCGACTTGCTCAAAAAATTTAAAGGGAAACCGCAGGCTCGAGGAGCCAAATTTTTTAATAGTCTCACTGATTTTGGCCACCAGGGCGTGGCGGTGTCGGTGGCGGCCACTCCCGAATGGAATACCGAGCGCGAAGGCACGTCCTCATTTGTATTGCTCGACGGCGTCGAAGATCCGCACAATTTGGGTGCGATTATCCGAACGTCGTGGCTGATGGGCGTTAATGGTGTGGGAATTACGGAGCACCGGTCCACAAAAGTCACCCCGGCCGCAAGCAAAGTGGCGTCAGGCGGTTGCGAGCATGTCCCCGTGCAAGAAATTCATTTTGTGAATTTTCTCGAAGACGTTAAAAAGCAAGGCTATTGGGTTTACGGGTTCTCCGAAAAGGGAACGAAGACTCTATATCAAACAGAATTTGCGGAGAAATCCATTTTTGTCTTCGGGAGCGAAGAAAAGGGAATTCGCAGCACCGTTTTGTCGGCCTGTGACGAAGTTTTAAGCATTCCGCAAACCTCTGCTGATGCGAGCTACAATGTCTCTGTTTCGGTCGGTGTAGCGTTGGGTGAGTTTCAGCGGCAGCAGCGTTGGTCCAAGAAATCAAAATAACTTCGTGGACTTGATTGAAAGTTTGTTGACTCACTTCACGAAGTTCCGTAAATCCTGCTGTCTAAAGTTAGCAAAGTCTTTTTTGCATACGCGCTGAATTAGCTCAATTGGTAGAGCAACTGATTTGTAATCAGTAGGTTGGGGGTTCGAGTCCCTCATTCAGCACCATCATTAAAGATTCCCGAGCGGAGGGATACCCAAGTGGCCAAAGGGGACAGACTGTAAATCTGTTGGCGTATGCCTTCGAAGGTTCGAATCCTTCTCTCTCCACCAATTTTGTCGTCCCGAGCGTATGCGAAGGATCTCAAAACCGGGAAATTTGCAGAAACTCGACAGAACATTACGGTTTATTGCGGTCACTAACATCTAGCGGCATTACGGCGTTTTTCGCCTTTCTGTTGCTTAAAGTCGTATTCCGAAATAAAAAAACGGATGTTTTAAAAATTTTTTTGAGCGGGAGTAGCTCAATTGGCTAGAGTATCAGCCTTCCAAGCTGAGGGTTGCGGGTTCGAGACCCGTCTCCCGCTCCACTTTGCCGGCGCTTTATAGGCCGATGTGGCTCAGTGGTAGAGCGCGCCCTTGGTAAGGGCGAGATCGAGAGTTCGATTCTCTCCATCGGCACCACACCTTCAAGTGGTGACGGCGAGAGGCCCTAACGCTGGCTTAGAATTTTTTTGTAACGGATTTGATAATTAACAAGCTCTTATAGGAGGCGATAGACATGTCAAAAGAGAAGTTTAATAGAAGTAAACCTCACGTCAATATCGGTACCATTGGTCACGTTGATCACGGTAAAACATCATTGACTGCGGCGATCACAAAAGTTCTTGCTGAAGCAGGCGGAGCTACAGCTCTTGCTTACGATCAGATCGATAAAGCACCAGAAGAAAAAGCTCGTGGTATTACGATCTCTACTTCTCACGTTGAGTACGAGACAAAAAATCGTCACTACGCTCACGTGGATTGCCCAGGACACGCGGATTATGTGAAAAACATGATCACGGGTGCCGCTCAGATGGATGGAGCCATTCTTGTGGTTTCAGCGGCTGACGGACCTATGCCTCAAACTCGTGAACACATCCTTCTTGCTCGTCAAGTTGGTGTTCCTCAGATCGTTGTTTTCATGAACAAAGTGGATCTCGTGGATGACAAAGAATTACTAGAGCTAGTTGAAGTTGAAATTCGCGATCTTTTGAACAAGTACGAATTCGACGGCGACAAAATCCCAGTTGTACCAGGTTCTGCAAAAGCAGCTCTTGATGGCGACAAAGGTGAACTCGGTTACCAAGCTATTCTTAAATTGATGGAGCAAGTGGATGCATTCATCCCTGAGCCTCCTCGTCCTATCGACAAGCCTTTCCTTATGCCTGTGGAAGACGTGTTCTCGATCTCTGGTCGTGGAACTGTTGTTACTGGTCGCGTAGAGCGCGGTAAGGTAAAAGTGGGCGAAGATATCGAAATCGTGGGTATCCGTCCTACTGTGAAAACGACTGTGACTGGAATCGAAATGTTCCGTAAACTTCTTGATGAAGGTATGGCCGGCGACAACTGCGGTTGCTTACTTCGCGGTACTAAGAAAGAAGAAGTTGAGCGCGGACAAGTTCTTGCGGCTCCTGGAACAATCAAGCCTCACAAGAAATTCAAGTGCGAAGCGTACATCCTCACTAAAGAGGAAGGCGGACGTCACACTCCTTTCTTCACAAACTACCGTCCTCAGTTTTACTTCCGTACAACTGACGTTACCGGTGTTTGCTCATTGAAAGAAGGAACTGAGATGGTCATGCCTGGCGATCGCGTTGAGTTGACTGTTGAACTCATCGTGCCTGTAGCGATGGACAAAGAATTACGCTTCGCGATTCGCGAGGGCGGTAAGACTGTCGGCGCCGGTGTTGTTATCGACGTTCTTCCAGATTAATTTAGACTTTGATGTGCGGAGGATGATGACCTCCGCATTCGTTTTTAGGCGCGTGACGAAAGTGACGTGCCGAAGAGCCAAGAGATTGGTTCGTGCATAGGGCAGTGGCTCAATTGGTAGAGTAATCGACTCCAAATCGATTGGTTGGGGGTTCGAGTCCCTCCTGCCCTGCCATTTGTTTTTTGGTGCGTGACCTTGAGGTCTTGCACGTGAAAACTGAGAAACAGTGAGAGTTATGGAAAAAAGTTATAATAAGGTTATCACGATTAGTTTTGTTATTGGGGCGTTGCTTGCGGCATACGTCACTAAAACAATCATCGGTGTTTTATCCAACACTTGGGGAACGTTCGCACGGATCTCTAACGAAACTTGGGTTCAGCACGGATTACCGATCGGTGTAGGTGCTATTTTCTTTTTCGTGATGGTTTTAAATCCTAAGATTCGGACTTGGGCGGCAGACGTTACACTAGAAATCAGTAAGATCGTATGGCCCTCCATCAAGGATACTCGTTCTTTAACTATCGTTGTTTGTATTATCATTTTCGTGGCGGCTCTGATCTTGTCGATTTTCGACGTAGTTTCGGGCAATGTGATAGATTTTATTTTAGATTTATAATTTAGGGTTAAATAGGTGTAACGTGTCAGCAGATAAAAAATGGTACATTGTCAACGTCCAGACCAGCTGTGAGGCCATTGCTAAAACAGCCATTCAAGAAAGAATAAACGCATTAAACATGCAGGATTCTTTTGGTGAAATTTTGATTCCCGCTGAAAACGTTGTCGAGCTCGTTAAGGGCAAAAAAGCGACTCGCGCTAAAAAGTTTTTCCCTGGCTACATCTTTGTTCAAATGAACATGAACGAAAAAAACTGGCACTTGGTAAAGAGTGCTGCAAAGGTGACTGGATTCATTGGGGGCGATAAGCCTAAACCAGTTCCTGATTCCGAAGTTCTTAAAGTCACTCAGCAAATGGTTCAAGGCGCTGAGAAGCCTAAGGCCAAAGCGACATTCTCTGTCGGTGATTCTGTGATGGTTGTGGACGGTCCGTTCAGCAACTTTAACGGAACAGTTGAAGAGATTAATGACGAAAAAGCCAAGGTTAAAGTCTCTGTGAGCATTTTCGGCCGTCCGACGCCGGTAGAGCTCGACTTTATCCAAGTCGAAAAGAACTAAATTTAAAGAAAAATATGTTAAAAATTCGTCCTGCCGTTACATCCGACGTAGCGACCATACTTTTATTTATTCGCGAGCTCGCGGAATTTGAGAAGCTTCTCCACGAGGTTCAAGCCGATGAGTCTCAACTTCGTCGCACATTGTTCGAAGAGAATAACGGTGTAGAGGTGATTATCGCCGAATTCGACGGACAGCCCGCAGGTTATGCCTTGTTTTTTAAGAGCTACTCGACATTTTTAGCCAAACCAGGGATTTATCTCGAGGACCTGTACGTGCGACCTCAGTTTCGCAGCCGAGGGATCGGCGAAGCTCTTCTCAAATATCTAGCGAATCTCTGTTTGGAGAGAAGTTACGGCCGTCTGGAATGGGCGGTATTGGATTGGAACGAAGGCGCCATCAAGTTTTATAGAAGAGTCGGTGCCATCGGTATGGACGGGTGGACCACACAGAGAATGGATGAAGCTGCTCTCCGTAAATTTATAAAGTGAGATCAGGCTTAACGAGAAAAAAGCTGAAGACAACTTCCGTAGGCGCCTGAGGTGTTCGGGCGAGTCGCCGCACGTTGGAGTTCGCTGAGACCTAACTTCCTTAGGATCAAGCTATTAGAAGCAAGTGTTACACTTCCTAAGGCTTTTCGTTCGAGTGAAGTTTTATATATCGTCGCCATCCCCAAAGCGCGAATGGCCGGGATCACGGTAAGACCGATCTCCGGAAAGCCAAAAACAGTAGCGACCGCGCCTGCCATTTCCACGACGTGGATCCCTATTTGTGCGCCCCAGGCTTTGTAGTTGGGGCCAGAGCGAAAGCAACCGATCAATGGAAGTTTCTGATGGATGGCTTCGCGAATTTCTCCACGCACACTTTCGGCTTCCGTCATATGAATCATAAAATCAAACATCAATCCCACATCGATGGAGAAACCTCCTCGAGCTTTGGATTGTTTGTCGTAATAAAAATTCATATAACCCGTGTTTTTACTAAAATCGACCCCGATATCTATAGATAAGCTTCGTCCAATGATATAACCGTAATTTCCGAGAGTGGTATTCCAGATCACGCCCCCCACGAGAGTGATTCCCACCCCCGAAGACTTCGCGATTCCGACCGAGTTACTCCACATGTTGTTCACTAAACTCGTGATCGTCGCTTCGACATAAGCCTTAGATTTCTCCGACATATTTTCGGGCACACGATCAAAGCGAAGTTCAGTTTCTTGGGTGTTGAGTTCCAGAGGAGAATTGGCCGCCTCTGAGGGAGTCGTCACAGTTTCGGCATGGGACGAAAGGTTTTTGATCGCATGGACGGCCGTCATTACCTTATCTTTTGTCCAACGAATGGAGCTTCCCACCCCTTTTTTCGCCACGCCCGCAGCGAGCTTTTCGACCAAGAATTTACGTTTAAAATAGAATGACGCTTTTTCCTCAGGAGTGAGCGCCTGGAAGGCCTCAAGCTCAACAGGATCGGAGGGCAGTAGGGGAAGAGTGATCTCGATTCCACCCATTAAAACCACGCGATTCAAATCCACAGTTTCTGGCTGAGCCTGTCCCAAAGACGAAAAGCCCAAAACCAAACAAAAGAAATAGATTCGAACAACCCACATACGTAAAAATCCTTCCACAAAATACTAATTCCCCCCAATCCCAAAAACAACGCCACGCCCCAAGCCTGTAATATTTCCCAATATATTCGACGAAAAATAAAACGACCCCAATCCAGCACCACTGACCCACGGTCACATATTGCCGCTCATTTTTTCGTAGTTTTTTCTGAGATTTCGAAGGGTTCCGAGGACCTCCCGTTAGCGTGAAGCGCTCGCTGGGACTCCTGCCCAGCGAAACGGGCGAGGGCAGGAGCCCGCGTCCGAGGAACCCTTCGAAATCTCAGAAAAAACTACGAAAAAACGTAGCCAATAAGCTTGCACCACTAAGTCAAGTGGTCTATATACTGCAGGTTCTACATTATTATTTAAGGAGCTCCAGGCCATGGCAAAAAAAGTAACCGGAATGGTCAAGTTACAAATCCCTGCAGGAAAAGCAAACCCAGCACCTCCAGTAGGTCCCGCACTGGGACAACATGGTGTTAACATCATGGAATTCTGCAAACAGTTTAACGCTCGTACTGCAAAAGAAGGCGATACGGTTATTCCTGTTTTAATTACGATTTATCAAGATCGTTCATTCACATTTATCACCAAGACGCCACCGGTTTCGATCTTGATTAAAAAAGCAATCAAGCTCACGAGTGGATCAAAAATGCCTCAGAAGGATAAAGTCGGCAAAATCAAAATGGCTGATATCAAAAAAATCGCTGAGCAAAAACTTCCAGATTTGAACTGTCTCGAAGTTCAAAGCGCCGTCAATCAAGTCATCGGGACTTGTAAGAGCATGGGCGTAGAAGTTATCGATTAAATTTTGTTATTTTAAGAACAGGGATAAAAAATGGCAGCAGGAAAAAGATATAAGAATGCGAAAAAAGAAGTCGAAGCCGGCAAGAAGTATACTGTCGATGCGGCTTTCGAACTATTGATGAAAACCTCAACTGCAAAATTCGATGAGACCATCGAAGCAGCTTTTCAACTTGGTGTTGACCCAAAACAGGGTGACCAGCAAGTTCGTGGCGCTGTTGCGGTACCCAACGGTATCGGTAAAACAGTTCGCGTTGTGGTGTTCGCCAAAGGCCCTAAAGAAAAAGAAGCCAGAGATGCCGGTGCCGACTTTGTTGGATCCGATGATCTCGTTGAAAAAATCAACGGTGGTTGGATGGAATTCGATAAAGCGATTGCCACTCCAGACATGATGGCGACGGTTTCTAAAGTGGCAAAGGTTTTAGGGCCTCGTGGCCTTATGCCTAACCCTAAAGTAGGAACAGTAACGATGAACGTCGGTGAAGCTGTTTCTTCTGAAAAGAAGGGTAAATTGAGTTTTAGAATTGATAAGGCTGGCATCGTGCACGCGGGAATTGGCAAAAAATCTATGGGCGCTCAAAAGCTAAAAGAGAATTTTATGTCTCTGCTTGGAGCTGTTCTAAAAGCTAAACCTGCTACGAGCAAAGGTGTGTATCTTAAGAAGATCGCTGTGTCCTCCACAATGGGCCCCGGCGTGACCATGGATATGCAACAAGCTCAGGGCTTACTCGCTCAACCTTAATCTATAAAAGTTTATAAAAATCGCGCGGTCGATGAAATTAGGTGCGATCTCTTTTAAGGAGATCGTTTAAACCAGCGGGTGAAATCGCAGGGCCTATGGAGACGGTAAAAGCTTTTTTCGTAAGAAGCCTCCGTAAAACAACTGATCGCAGAAATCCAGCTCGGCGTTATTAAACACGGCCAAGCTAGAAGGAGGAAAAGAATGTTAACTACACGCGCCCAAAAGGACGAAGAAATCTCGTCACTTTCAGATAAAATGGGACGCGCTAAGGCTACATTTGTTGTCGACTACAAAGGCATGAATGTGGAGCAAGTGACAAACGTCAGAAAAAAACTGACGGCACTTCAGTGTGAAGTGAAAGTTGTCAGAAACACCCTCGCAATCCGAGCCCTTAAAAACCACCCCAAAAGTGAGACTGCTATCGCTAATGAGTTGGTGGGTACGAACGCTTTCGTTTTCGTATACGAAGACATCAGTGCTTCTGCCAAGGCTCTTTCGCAATTGAGCGACGAGATCGAGAATCTCAAGCTCAAGACGGGTGTTATGGAAGGCGAAAAGCTTGATAAAGCAAAGATCAAGTATCTTTCGACTCTTCCATCCAAAGATGCTCTACGTGGTCAGTTACTGAGTGTGATGAACGCACCAGCGACACAAATGGTACGCCTCATGAGCGCGGCACCAAGAAGTTTCTTGAACGTAATGAATGCAAAAAAAGATAAAGGTTAATTTTTAATTTAATTTAAATAAATATTCGGAGGCTAAAATGGCTTTAAGTAAAAATGATGTAATCGATTTTCTATCTAACATGTCTGTCCTTGAAATCGCGGGTCTTGTAAAAGAACTCGAAGAAAAATGGGGCGTTTCAGCTGCTGCACCTGTTGCAATGGTTGCTGGTGGCGGCGGAGCTCCTGCAGCTGCTGCTGAAGAAAAGACTGAGTTCGACGTGATGTTAATGGATGGCGGCGCTCAAAAAATTAACGTGATCAAAGAAGTTCGTACTCTTACAGGTCTTGGCCTTAAAGAAGCGAAGGATCTCGTTGAAGGAGCTCCTAAAGCTGTTAAGACCGGCGTAACTAAAGAAGAAGCTGCTAAAATGAAAGAAGTTTTAGAAAAAGCGGGCGCTAAAGTAGAAGTGAAATAATTGCTCCGCGCAGTTTCTACGCACATCGCGTTAAGTATTAGTTAGTATTAGTTGTTCTAGGGGTTGTTTGCCCCTAGAATTTTGCATTGGTCAACACACCACTCTTATTGACAAGGAGACGGAATGGCTACCACTCCGATTACTGCTTCAAATATTCGAATTCGCAAAACTTTTGCAAAAAACAAAGTCGCGATCGAAATCCCCAATCTGATTGAACTACAAAAAAAATCTTACGAGAGTTTTCTTCTCAAAGACACAGATCCAGACAAACGAAATAGTGATGGATTAAACGGTGTTTTCAAGTCGGTCTTTCCAATCAGCGACTTTAACAACACTGCAAGTCTTGAGTTCGTGAGCTATGTACTTGAGCCCTCAAAATACGACGTTGATGAATGTCGCCAAAGAGGAATGACGTATGCAGCTCCCATCAAGGTCACTCTTCGCTTGATCGTCTTCGAAGTCGAAGAGGAAACAGGCGCACGCAGTATTACTGCGGTGAAAGAGCAAGAGGTTTACCTCGGCGAAATCCCATTGATGACAAAGAGCGGATCTTTCATCATCAACGGAACAGAGCGAGTTGTCGTGAGTCAGCTCCATCGTTCTCCAGGTATCTTCTTTGATGATGACGGTGGTAAAAACAGCACCTCGGGCAAAATTCTTTTCTCGGCTCGCGTGATCCCATACCGTGGATCTTGGCTCGATTTCGAATTCGATCAAAAAGATTTGATCTACGTTCGTATCGATCGTCGTCGTAAATTCCCGGCGACCATCGTCCTTAAAGCCCTCGGTTATAACGACGAGCAACTCTTAGATTATTTCTATGACATCGATACTGTTCGCATTACTAAAAAAGGCGATATCTTCCGTGACTTCGACGTTGAAAAAATGTCGGGTCAAAGAGCGCTTTCAGACATCATCGATCCGAAAACGGGTGAAGTGATCGTTAAGGGTGGTCGTCGTATTACTCGCGCAGCCATTAAGCGCGCGAAAGAGCTCGAAATTAAAGAAGTGGCTCTCTCTAAAGAAGATCTGATCGGTAAAGTCGTAGCCAATCCGATCATCGATGATTCCACTGGCGAAATTATCGCGGATGTGAACGCAGAGCTTTCTCTCGACTCAGTTAACCGTATTATCGCTGCCGGCATCCGTGAGATGAACTTGATCTTCTTTGATGGTCTTGCTGTCGGTCCTTACCTTCGCAATACATTGTTGATCGATAAAGTGACCACGATGGAAGAAGCTAAGCTCGAAATCTATAAGCGCTTGCGTCCTGGTGAGCCACCAACGCCAGAAGCGGCTGAAGGTTTCTTTAATCGCTTGTTCTTCGATCCTGAGACTTATGATCTCTCTGAGGTCGGTCGTCTTAAGATCAATCACAGATTCAATATTCCTTTCGAAGAGACTCCGGTTTCTCACCGCACACTCACTCAACGAGACATCATGGAAGTGGTTCGCACTCTCATGGATCTTCGTAACGGTAACGGTAAAGTGGACGATATCGATCACTTAGGTAACCGTCGTGTTCGTTCTGTCGGTGAATTGTTAGAAAACCAATATCGTATCGGTCTTGTCCGTATGGAAAGAGCGATTCGCGAGCGCATGAGTCTTCAAGATGTTGAAACCATGATGCCGCACGATCTGATCAACGCGAAACCTGTAAACGCTGTCGTTAAAGAATTCTTCGGCGCTTCTCAGCTTTCTCAGTTCATGGATCAAACCAACCCACTTTCGGAAATTACGCACAAACGTCGTCTTTCGGCTCTTGGACCGGGCGGTTTAACTCGTGATCGTGCGGGTTTCGAAGTTCGTGACGTACATCCTACGCATTACGGTCGTATTTGCCCGATTGAAACTCCGGAAGGACCAAACATCGGCCTAATTGCTTCACTTGCGACTTACGCTCGAATCAATAACTATGGATTCATCGAGACTCCGTACTTAAAAGTCGACGCGAAGACGGTAAGTAAAGATGTGGTTTATTTATCAGCTCTCGAAGAAGCAGGTCACTACATCGCTCCGGCGACCCGTGAGCCTGTAAAAACTCTGAACGAAAACACAACTGTACGTATCGATGGTGAATACATCGGTATCGATTCCGAAAAAGTATCGTTGATGGACGTTTCGCCAAGCCAGCTCGTATCGATTGCTGCTTCATTGATTCCTTTCCTTGAGCATGATGATGCGAACCGCGCTCTCATGGGATCGAACATGCAACGTCAAGCGGTTCCACTCTTACGATCAAAAGCTCCTCTCGTGGGAACAGGGGTTGAAAAACTCGTGGCTCAAGACTCAGGAACAAGCGTTGTTGTACAAAACGACGGTATCGTTGAGGAAGTGGATGCGGCTCGTATCGTGGTTCGCCGTTTTGCTAAAGCCGGTGAGCTCGGAGCTAACGTCGACATCTACAACCTGACGAAATATCAACGGACGAACCAAAACACATGTTTTAACCAAAAGCCCATCGTTATCACTGGCGACATCGTTAAAAAAGGCGATATCATCGCCGACGGTCCATCGACAGAATACGGTGAATTGGCCCTTGGTCAAAACATCCTGGTCGCGTTCACTCCTTGGATGGGATACAACTTTGAAGATTCGATCTTGATCTCTGAGCGTCTTCTTCGCGAAGATGTTTACACTTCGATTCATATCGAAGAGTTCGAGTGCGTGGCGCGCGATACCAAGCTGGGTAAAGAAGAAATCACTCGTGATATCGCCAATGTGGGCGAGGAAGCCCTCAAAGATCTCGACACGAGCGGTATTATCCGTATTGGTGCGGACGTTCGCCCTGGTTCAATCCTTGTCGGTAAAGTCACTCCTAAAGGTGAGACGCAGCTTTCTCCAGAAGAGAAACTTCTCCGCGCCATCTTCGGTGAAAAAGCCGGCGATGTGAAAGACACCTCTCTCCGTGTGCCATCCGGCGTTTACGGAACAGTGATCGATGCGCAGGTGTATAGCCGCGAAGGTTCTGACCGCGACGAACGTTTACAAATCATTCTCGAAGAAAAACGCAAGAAAATCGAAAAAGATTTCTCAGTCGAGCAGAACGTTATTAAAAACAACGCTCTCGAAGAGCTTAAGAAGATCATCGTTGGTAAGAAAACCACGGGCGCTCTTCTTAACGAAGATGGAACTAAGAAGCTCCTTGATAAAGGTGCGTTGATTACGTCTGAAGATCTCGAAACAGTTCCTTTCGAATTACTTTCTTATATTCCGTTAGATTCGGAACTCGAATTCCAAGTTTCTAAAATTATCGATCGTTCACGCAATCAATTAGAAGCTGTAAAACTCGTGTTCGACGAAAAAACAGACCGCTTAAAGAAGGGGGATGAACTTCCTCCAGGCGTGATCAAGATGGTGAAAGTTTATGTGGCCATCAAACGTCGCCTTCAAGTGGGTGATAAGTTCGCGGGACGTCACGGAAACAAAGGGGTTGTCTCTAAGATCCTACCGGTCGAGAGCATGCCTTATCTCGCTGACGGTACACCTGTGGACATGGTTTTGAACCCACTTGGGGTTCCTTCTCGTATGAACATCGGTCAGATTCTGGAAGTGCATTTAGGTTGGGCGGCGAGAAATCTCGGTGTTCAATTACAAACGCATATCGAAAAGTACAAAGAAGACGATGCTCGTAAAGCTCTCAAAGACGCTTTCGAGAATGATCCAGAAATCTCTAAAAAGATTGATGGAGCCGATGAAGCTTCTTTAAAGAAAATGATCGGCGCTGTCTCTAACGGTGTTCACTTGGCCACTCCAGTATTCGATGGAGCCCGAGAGATTGATGTTAAGCGCTTACTGACTAAAGCCAATGTACCTGACACTGGACAGAT
Source organism: Bdellovibrionales bacterium (assembly GCA_019750295.1). Lineage (NCBI taxonomy): Bacteria > Pseudomonadati > Bdellovibrionota > Bdellovibrionia > Bdellovibrionales > Bdellovibrionales bacterium. The sequence goes on from JAIEOS010000004.1 coordinate 43,210, forward strand.
GATCCTTCACGATGGTCGTACCGGTGAAAGATTCGAAAATCCGGTCACTGTCGGAATCATGTACATGCTCAAACTGCATCACTTGGTGGAAGAAAAAATTCACGCACGTTCGATCGGTCCATACTCGCTTGTTTCTCAGCAGCCGCTGGGTGGTAAAGCGCAGTTCGGTGGTCAGCGTTTAGGAGAGATGGAAGTGTGGGCGATTGAAGCTTACGGTGCTGCTTACTCACTCCAAGAGTTCCTCACGGTGAAGTCGGATGACGTCGCTGGAAGAACACGTATGTATGAGAGCATTGTTAAGGGTGAGAATGTCCTCGAGCCAGGGTTACCGGAGTCCTTTAACGTTCTCGTTAAAGAATTACAGAGCTTGGGCTTAAACGTAGAACTCGTCGAGTCAGGATTGTTGTCGGATTCCGATAACGAAGAAATGACTGTAGACGAAGATTTCCTAGAGCAATAAGGAGTAGACCTTGAAAGATTTATTAAACTTTTTTGATAAACCCAAAGATCCACTTTCGTTTGATGCCGTAAGAATTTCTTTGGCATCCCCCGAAATGATTCGTTCTTGGTCTCATGGTGAAGTTAAAAAACCAGAAACCATCAACTATAGAACTTTTAAACCGGAGCGCGACGGTCTTTTCTGTGCAAAGATCTTCGGGCCTATTAAAGATTACGAATGCCTCTGCGGTAAGTACAAGCGGATGAAGTATCGCGGCGTTGTCTGCGAAAAGTGCGGCGTCGAAGTCACGCAGAGTAAAGTGCGCCGTGAACGCATGGGACACATTGAATTGTCGTCTCCTGTCGCTCACATTTGGTTCCTTCGCTCGCTTCCAAGCCGTATCGCCAACATGCTTGATCTTTCCCTTAAGGAACTTGAAAAAGTTCTTTATTGCGAAGCTTACATCGTGATCGATCCTATGGAAACGAAGCTTTTAGAAGGACAAGTTCTTTCTGAGGAAGCTTACCAAAATGCATTAGACGAATTTGGACCTAACTTTAAGAGCGGAATGGGCGGCGAAGCCGTTCGTGAAATTCTTCGTAAAGTGGATCCAGAGTATTTGTCTCGTAAACTTCGTATGGATTTGAAAGATGCCAAATCCGACGCTTCGATCAAAAAATTAGTGAAAAGACTTAAAGTTGTAGAGGCTTTTAAAGGCTCTACGAACAAGCCTGAGTGGATGATGCTCGAAGCGCTTCCGGTGATTCCTCCGGATCTTCGCCCTCTCGTTCCTCTCGATGGCGGTCGTTTCGCAACTTCAGATCTTAACGATCTTTATCGTCGCGTGATCAACAGAAACAACCGTTTGAAGCGTCTGCAAGAGCTTAACGCTCCGGACATCATTATCCGTAACGAAAAACGGATGTTGCAAGAAGCAGTTGATGCTCTCTTGGATAACGGTCGTCGCGGAAAGACCTTCACAGGTCCAAACAAACGTCCTCTTCGTTCATTAAGCGATATGCTTAAAGGTAAACAAGGTCGTTTCCGTCAGAATCTCCTCGGTAAACGTGTGGATTACTCCGGTCGTTCTGTGATCGTTGTTGGTCCAAATCTTAAACTTCATCAGTGCGGTATCCCTAAGAAGATGGCCCTCGAGCTGTTTAAGCCATTTATTTATAACAAATTAGAAGAGCGTGGATTTACATCCACGATCAAACAAGCCAAGAAAACTGTAGAAATGGAAACCGTAGAAGTCTGGGATATCCTCGCCGACGTGGTGAAGGAACATCCGGTTCTTCTCAATCGTGCGCCAACTCTTCACAGACTTGGAATTCAGGCTTTCGAACCTGTTCTTCACGAAGGTAAAGCGATTCAACTCCATCCCCTCGTTTGTACTGCGTTTAACGCGGATTTCGATGGAGATCAGATGGCAGTTCACGTTCCACTTTCTGTAGAAGCACAAGTGGAAGCGCGCGTTCTGATGATGTCGACCAACAACATCTTGAGCCCGGCGAACGGAAAACCGATCATCAACCCCACTCAAGATATCGTCTTGGGATTGTACTGGATGACACGTCTTCGCCCTGGTGCCAAAGGGTCTGGTAAAGCTTTCGGTAGCGTTGAAGACGCTCTCCTGGCTTACGAATCAGGAAGCATCGACCTTCAAGCAGCTTGTAAAGTTCGTATTGATGGCAAAACTCGTGAGACCACTGTAGGTCGCGCGATCTTAAGTGCACAAATTCCCAAAGAAGTTCCTTTCGAAAGCGTGAACGTTATCATGACTAAGAAAGAACTCGCGAAGATGATCGATACCTGTTTCCGCTTGGCGGGTGCTAAAGCCACTGCCATCATGGCGGATCGTGTGAAGAATCTTGGATTCGAATATTCGACAAAAGCGGGGATTTCGATCTGTCTTGATGACATGAAAATTCCAGCTTCTAAGGTCGATTTGATCAAAGATTGCGAAAAACAAGTTAAAGAAATTCAAGGTCAGTATGATGAAGGTCTCATTACTGATGGTGAGCGCTACAACAAAGTTGTGGATATCTGGGCTCAGGCTGCGGATCGTCTTGCTAAGCAAATGTTATCTTCTCTTGAGAAGCAAGAATTTGATGTGAACGGCGAGAAAGTCGTCGGTAGCTCCTTCAACTCAATTTACATCATGGCAGACTCTGGAGCGCGGGGATCCGCGGCTCAGTTGAGACAGCTTGCAGGTATGCGTGGTTTGATGGCGAAACCTTCAGGCGAGATCATCGAGACACCGATTACGGCCAACTTCCGTGAAGGTTTATCAGTTCTTCAGTACTTCATTTCGACTCACGGAGCTCGTAAAGGTTTGGCCGATACCGCTCTTAAGACTGCAAACTCAGGATACCTGACTCGCCGTCTCGTCGACGTGGCTCAGGATGTGATTATTTCCGAAAACGATTGCGGAACGACAGATGGTATTACGATCGAAGCGACCATCGAAGCGGGTGAAATTATTCAACCTGTGGGTGAGCGTGTTCTCGGTCGTATTACTCTTGAAGAAGTTCTAGATCCAAACACCGACGCAGTGATCGTTCGTAAGGGACAAGAGATCAACGAAGATCATGTGCTCGCGATTGATAAAGCGGGTGTTGAAAGAGTTAAGATTCGTTCGACTCTCGTTTGTAAAACTCGTCGTGGCGTGTGCGTCGCTTGTTACGGTCGCGATTTATCGCGCGGTAACCTTGTGAACCACGGTGAAACTGTCGGTATTATCGCCGCGCAGTCGATCGGTGAACCTGGAACTCAGTTAACGATGAGAACGTTCCACTTGGGTGGAACAGCATCTCGTTCAGTAGAGCAGTCAGTTTATACTTCTCGTTACGAAGGTACCGTTAAGTTTAACAATGTCGTGTTCGTAGAAAACCGAGATAAGAAGCTTACGATCATGAATCGTAGCGGAACGATGTCTGTCTTCGACGAAAACGGTCGTGAAAGAGAAAAATTTTCTCTCTATTACGGTTCAGTTCTCACCGTTCGTGATGGTCAAAAGATTGAAAAAGGGGCCACATTCGCAGAATGGGATCCTTACTCAAATCCAATCATCGCCGATGTCACTGGTGTTATTAAGTACGAAGATATCGAAGAAGGTGTAACGGTCACGGAACAAGTCGATCCAGTGACAGGTTTCTCGACAAAAGTGATCACCGACAGCAAATCTTCGGGCGGCGCTAAAAAGCCGACAGTTTACATCGTTGATGCTAAAGGCAACTCCCTCAAACAAGTGGGCCGCGATGCCGATGTTCGTTACGTCATTCCTGTGGGCGCTCAGCTTCTCGTGAACGAGGGGCAAGAGATTCACGCCGGTGATATCGTGGCGAAGATCCATAGAGAGACGAGTAAAACAAAAGATATCACTGGGGGTCTTCCTCGAGTGGCCGAATTGTTCGAAGCTCGTAAACCTAAAGAAGCGGCGATCATCTCCGAAATCGACGGTTATGTGGCCTTTGGAAAAGACGTTAAAGGCAAACAGCGCGTGATCGTAACTCCGGATGTGGGTGAGCAGAAAGAATATCTCATTCCTAAAGGGAAACACGTTGCGGTTCGCGAAGGCGAATTTGTAAAAGCCGGTGAACCTTTGATGGACGGTCCAACCAATCCCCACGACATCTTAAAAGTGTTGGGTGAAAAAGCGTTGGCGGCTTATCTTGTGAATGAAATCCAAGAAGTGTACCGCCTCCAAGGGGTGGGTATTAACGATAAGCACATCGAAGTGATTGTTCGTCAGATGTTAAGAAAAGTAACCATCGCCGATTCGGGTGACACACTTTACCTCGCTGGTGAGCAAACAGAGAAGTACGCCTTAGAGGAAGAAAATGATCGCGTCGTGAAAGAGGGCGGGCGCCCAGCGACGAGTGAACCTCTTCTTTTGGGTATTACGAAAGTTTCTTTGAGCACGGACAGCTGGATTTCAGCAGCTTCGTTCCAAGAGACCACGAAAGTACTTACGGAAGCCGCTATTAATTCGAAAACAGACAGCTTAAGAGGTCTAAAAGAGAACATTATTATGGGTCGCTTGATTCCAGCGGGAACAGGGTTAACGGCTTATAAGAAGTGGAAAGTCCAAGTCGAGGAGCCAGCCGTCGCCGGAGCCCCTGGTCTTATACGTCCAACTCAGACCACTCAGCAGAGCTATTAGAAACCACACCGAAAGGCCTTAAAAACCCTTATTGCAGTTAGTTTTTTTGGGGGGAATATAGGCTTGACGGTTTAAAAAAAGGCGGTTAGTTTGACCGCCTTTAAGAGCTAGAGACGCGATTTTGGTCGCGATAATTTTACAGAGGACTTGATGCCTACAATTAACCAGTTAATTCGTAAAGAACGTAAAGATAAACGATATCGTAGTAAATCACCTGCGCTCACAAGCTGCCCCCAACGTCGTGGCGTTTGTACTCGCGTGTATACGACAACACCAAAGAAGCCAAACTCAGCTCTTAGAAAAGTGGCGAAAGTTCGCTTGTCTAACGGATACGAAGTTATCTCTTACATTCCTGGTATCGGTCACAACCTTCAAGAGCACAGTGTGGTCTTGATTCGTGGAGGTCGTGTAAAGGATCTTCCAGGTTGTCGTTATCACATCGTCCGCGGCGTTCTTGATACACAAGGTGTACAAAACCGTCTCAGATCTCGTTCTAAATATGGCACTAAACGTCCTAAGAAAACTTAATCGGTAACGGAGAAAAGTAAATGTCTCGTCGTAAAGGCAGTGTAAAAAGAGAAACAGTTCCAGATCCAATCTTCAATGATACATTGGTGGCTAAATTCGCAAACCGCATCATGTTGAGTGGAAAAAAATCGACCGCATATCGTATGCTTTATTCAGCTCTTGATGAACTCAAAGGCAAAGTAGCAAACGAAGAACCTCTTCAGATTTTCAAAAAAGCTGTAGAAAACGTAAAACCACAACTTGAAGTTCGTTCTCGCCGTGTCGGTGGAGCCACTTACCAAGTTCCTGTGGATGTGCGACCAGCTCGTCGTATCGCTTTAGCTTTAACATGGATTGTAACTTACGCTCGTGAGCGTGGTGAAAAGGAAATGTCACTTCGTCTAGCGAACGAGTTAATGGATGCGTACAATAACCGCGGAAACTCCATTAAGAAAAAAGAAGACGTGCACAGAATGGCAGAAGCCAACCGCGCGTTCTCTCACTACAACTGGTAATATCATTGCTTTGAGAGTTAGAACGTCATTCTGAGCGAAAGCGAAGAATCTCAAAAAAGGGCCGTCATCGAACGGCCTTTTTCATTTGAGCCCCTCTTGCATATGTCATCCCGAGACTCGGTCATCCTGCGAATAGGTCATCCTGAACGCAGCGAAGGATCTCGACAACCCCCAAATTAATCATTATAACCTTAGGTTTTACAGGAATTTAGCATGAGCATCGGTGAACCCAAAAAAGTTGAAGACTTAATCTGGACTCGAAATATCGGGATTATGGCTCATATCGATGCGGGCAAGACGACAACCACCGAGCGTATTCTATTTTACACCGGGAAAAGTCACAAGATCGGTGAGGTTCATGAGGGTAACACCGTCATGGACTGGATGGAGCAAGAGCAAGAGCGCGGGATCACGATCACTGCCGCCGCCACGACCTGTGCTTGGAATAACCATCGCATCAATATTATCGACACTCCCGGACACGTGGATTTCACCATCGAAGTTGAGCGCTCCCTTCGCGTTCTCGACGGAGCTGTCGCGGTTTTCGATGCGGTCAGCGGCGTTGAATCTCAAACAGAAACCGTTTGGCGACAGGCCGATAAATATAAAGTACCGACGATTTGCTTTGTGAATAAAATGGATCGCACCGGTGCGGACTTCAATATGACGATCGAGACCATTCGCGAGCGTCTCAATGCGGTGGCGGCACCGATACAAATGCCCATTGGTAGCGAAGATCAATTTACCGGAATGATCGACTTAGTTCGCGAACAAGCCTTTGTTTGGAGAATCAAAGACGACAAAGGCGATAGTTTTCAAACGACCGAAATTCCCAGCGACTATAAGGAAGAGGCCACAAAGGCGCGCGAGCGCTTGATCGAAATCGTTGCCGATTATGATGATTCTCTCGCGGATAAGTTTCTCTCGGGAGAAACCATCACTCCCGAAATACTAAAAGCATCCATTCGAAAGTGCACACTGGAAAGAAAACTCCACCCCATTCTCTGTGGATCTGCTTTTAAGAATAAAGGGGTGCAACCTCTCCTCGACGCAATTACCGATTATCTCCCAAGCCCTTTGGATCGTGGAGTTGTCGAAGCTAAGTTAGCTCATGATTTAGAGAAGTCTGTGGTTTGTAAGCCTGATTTTAAAGAGCCTACTGCCGCACTCGCATTTAAACTCGCCACTGATGCCTTTGCGGGTAACCTTTGCTATGTGCGAGTTTATTCCGGAGTGATCTCCGCGGGAATGACTCTCACCAATCCTCGAGAGAAGAAGAAAGAACGCGTACAAAAAATCGTAAAGATGCATGCCAACAGCCGCATGGAAGTGAACGAAATCAAAGCCGGTGATATCGGCGCGATTATCGGTCTCAAATTTACGGTGACGGGCGATACTCTCACAGACCCCTCTCGGGAAGTTGTTCTTGAGTCGATCACATTCCCAGAGCCCGTGATTTCTACAGTTGTCGAAGCCAAGTCCTCTGCCGATCAAACAAAAATGCTTGAGGGATTACAGCGACTCGTAAAAGAAGATCCTTCGAGTTTATTAAAGACAGATCCCGATACAGG
>JAIEOS010000005.1 GCA_019750295.1 Bdellovibrionales bacterium
TCGTACTCGGCCAATTTGCTATCCAACTTTTCGAGAAGAATATGGAAATTTTGGGGAGCTTCGGCCACTGCGGTTTGGATTTCGCTCACAATCGGAGGGATGATGATGAGTAATAACAGAACAATTCCGATACCGACCGCGGCCACGACAGCGGCGGTGGAGGCGGAACGACTAAAACCTTTTTTCTCCAGCCACTTTAGGAGCGGTAATGTGGCATACGCTAAAAAAAATGCGATGCAAAGTTGGAATAAAGCGGAGCCCAGTCCGACGAAAAACAAAGCAATGAACAATAATAAAGTTCCAACAACCGCAACTTCTTTAATCATGGATTTTTTAAGAGTTATCATGTCCAAGATTTAACTCTGATAGGCATTAGCGGCAATGAAATTCAGAGTCTAGCACCAATAATTTAATCTTAGAGCCTTACGTGGTCGTCAGATCCGTTTTCATGCGCAGAAGCGGAGGGGTTATTAAGAGAAATGCCGCAACGAAAACCATTGAGAGAATGACGAAAGCGTCATGGATTCCACGAAGATCAATGAAAGATCCGATAAAGGGGCCTAGAATTCCAAAAGTAAAACGAAACATAAAACTGAGCATAGAGTTTGCCGTCGCTCGCAGCTCGGCGCTCAAACGCATGTTAATTTGATCTCTGAGCGTGACATTGTTTAAGCCTCGAGAAAAGTAAATGAGTAAACCGCCCATGATCCCTACGATGACTTGATCGAAGGTCATCAATATATATCCACTGAAACAAAAAATCGGAATGGTGAGCATAACGGCCTGTAATCCAAACCGGCGTTGGAGATAAGGCGCACTGAGTGCCGCGAAACCGATGGAGATAGTGTAAAAGGCCCAAAGGATTCCAAAATATTTGAGATCAATCTGGAGATGTGTCCAGTATTTCTGAAGCGACCAAATGATAATAAAGTTGGCGAGAAACCAGACGACAAAGTTCATAGATAAAAGCCGCATTAAGCGATTATCGACAAATAACTTGCGAGCGACTTCGGGAATATGGTCCCATTTAAAAGCCCGCTTGCGTGCAATGTTGGGCTCCTTCAGAGTCAAAGCTGAAAGAAAAGGGAGCCACGAAATAATCATCTGGGTGAAAATCACGTGGCGAAAAGAAAAGGTCACGAGAAATCCGCCAATCAACGCTCCACTCGCTTCACCTAAAGAGTAGGACCACTGTGAAAATGACAAGGCTTTGGAAGCACCTTCGTGGTGTCTTTTGTCCAAAGGCAAGGAATCATAAAGGAGGGCGACATCGCAACCCGATATAAAACCTAAGGCAATGCCCACTAATACTTCATGTAGAAATAATCCCCAAAAACTGGTGGCGTAATTGAGCACGAGGTATCCCAGCGCCGATATGATAGAGCCAATGCATAAACTGAGTTTTCTCCCGTAAAGATCGGCGAAGTAACCCGCGGGGATATCAACAAGCGCCACCGACAAGCCGAACGCGGCCTGGAGTTGGAAAAACTCGGTCACCGTCATCCCCAGCGATGCGTAGTAGGGATAGAGAATCGGCAACACGATGATAAAAAGCCAACTAAAATTAAAAATATAAACGCGACGGACTGGGTTCACGATTTCCTATTTTAGCCGAAAGCCTTCGGATGA
>JAIEOS010000006.1 GCA_019750295.1 Bdellovibrionales bacterium
ATCACGACCGTCGCTCGAGTGACCCAGACGATAAATATGGATCTCGGAGGTAAGTATGCGAGTGCGATCGATCCGGCGACGGTGGACATCGTCGTTCCTTTTGCCTATGAGGGCAAGGGTATGGAACTTTTAGCGACCATCGAGTCCTTGAATATCGAGCCTGATCAAAAAGCAAAAGTCGTTGTTAACGAGAAAAGTGGAACGGTCATCATCGGCGAAAATGTTCGCATCAGTACTGTAGCGATCAGTCACGGGGATATAAACCTTAAGGTGGGTGCAGCGCCTGCGGCTGCGCCGATGCCACCTCCTGCACCAGAAGCGGCTCCTGGCTTACCAGCGCAGGACCCTGTACCAGTGCGTGCTCCGGCGAATCTTGCGTCGGCGGGCGGAAGGCAAAATGTGAAACTTTTAAACGAGTCGGTCAGTGTCGGTGAACTTGTCGAGAGCCTAAATCAGTTGGGCGTCTCTCCTAAAGACCTGATCATCATTTTGCAAAATGTGAAGGCTTCCGGGGCTTTACAAGGCGAGCTCGAAATTTTGTAAAGATTTTGGAATTAGTATTTAGAATTTTTTTAAAAGGTTATAGAATTATTTTTGGAGCGAAAGCTTCAGGGGGGGGGAGTTCAAAGAGTTGGGTCAAAACCAAGGATGGTTACCTCTAGCAGGAGAGGCAGCAAGGGATGGGTGATTGAACCAGGATGGTACTCGCACTCAAAAGCTGATTTAACGTGGACAGGATGTACACACCGACTCGACCCCCTATTTTTTTTGAACTCGAAGAATCATGGACATTAAAGCCGCAAAAGCCAAACTCCAACCCGCACCGTCTCTCGACGACAAACTCAAAGAGGTTTCTAAACTCTACGAGCGTCAGTTTCTGCAGGAAATGGTAAAGGCGATGCGAAGCACTGTCGATCACAGCGAATTTAGTAAACCCAGCATGGCCGAAAACATTTATAAAGACCAATTGTTCGATCAGTACGCCGAGCAGTGGGTGGAGAGCGGCGGAAATGGTTTAGCTAAGCAAATCTACGATGAACTCAAAGACAAAATTCTACCCAGCCAACAGAGCCGATATCTACCCAAAGATATCAATGGCAATCCAGCGCAGATTCCAACGGAAGCTAAGGCTTTGCCGTTGAATCCCAAGGACACTCCTAAAAAGGAGTAGGGGTCGTTCGGGTCTACATACTCGACCTAGAGCTGGTTCCTATTTCGATCTAAACTTTCGAGTTTAACCTTCTTTTTGGGTGATCGACTCTTTATCGTCGCTTGCAGAGGACGTACCAAAATGTCGGGAAGTATCTGCCTAGATATAGGTATATAAGCCTGATTTTCCTCGTAAAAGTTAACTAGGCTGGACCCGTAAAATTGGCTTTTTCCCGTCTCGTTGTGATACGATAATGAGAAGTGCAAAGGCATAAAACCCAATCACATCAAGGAGGATCGGGTGAAAGTAAATAGTAAAGCATCGCAACCGCTTGTGAGCAGTCGTGAACTCGGTGGTCTTAAAGACATCGGTACTAAAAAAGCAAAAGCGGATGGAGAAAAGATTTCTTCAGCAGAGCTCGCTGAATCTACGAAATTAAATTTATCTCCGCGTGCGAAGCAAACGGCGAAGGCAATGGACATCGCGAAGAATGATTCCGTTGACGAAGCTAAGATCGCACGTCTTCAAAAAATGATCGACGGTGGTGAATACAAAGTGGATGCCGAAGCCATCTCTGACCGCTTGGTGAACGAACATCTTATGATCAAGTAAGATCTGAGAGGCGCAAGTGAAAGAGCAATTGTATCAAGATCTCGTTAAATCTCTCAACCAACTCGTGTGGGTCTATCGTCATCTTCTCGACACCGTTCGAAAAGAGCGCGATATTTTGACCAACGCGTACATCGACGAGATGGCCGACATTAATCAAAGTAAAGAAAAGATGCTCGAAAAAGTGCGCGAGCTCGAAGTGCAATGGTCTTCTATTGCCATCGACCTTTACTCCGTAATGAATATTGATATTGGAGAGGGCCCTCGTCTTTCGGAGCTCGCCAAATACTTTAAGGGTGCCGAAAGACAAAAATTAGAACAGATTCGTTCCGTTTTAAATTTGTTAGTTACGAGAACAATTGAAGTGAATAAATATAACGATCGCATGATTCAGTCCGCATTAGCGCACATCAGTGGAGCTATGCAGGCGGTCCGCGACACATTAAGCAGCAAAAGCCCTTACGCAAAACAGGGCAAGCGCACCGAGCCGACCAACGAAACAGCCGGCCGCTTAATGAGCAAAGAAGTTTAG
>JAIEOS010000007.1 GCA_019750295.1 Bdellovibrionales bacterium
ACTTTAAATTTTAATTTTTTATATTTTAAACTCGAAAAAACATGAATTGCTGCAGCTTATCCACAGATCCGGGTATCAATACCGGGATGCGCCTTGGTGAAATATGCGGGCTTTGTTGGGATCAAGTCAACTTTCAGTCTCGCCAAATCGTGGTACGTCGAACGATGTCCAGCAAAGGATTGCAAGAAAGCACGAAGACCAAACGTGTGCGCTACGTCCCGATGAACCACCAAGTTTTTTCCTTACTTGAGAAACTCTCTCGGCAAAGCAAATCGGATTTTGTTTGTTTGAACGAAAAAGGAAATCACTGGAATGTTGACCATTCAGGAAGATGGTTTAAAGAAGCTCTTGATAAAGCCAAAGTAAGAAAAATTCGCTTTCATGATTTAAGACATACCTATGCGAGCCAGTTTATGATGAACAACGGAAACATTTATGATCTTCAAAAGATTTTAGGTCATACGGATATGAAGATGACGATGAAGTATGCGCATCTCAGCCCTGATCATCTGTTGTCAGCATCAAACGTTGTTAGCTTTAGCGGTGGAAGTGTCGAAGATTTACCAGAAAATGACCAAAATATTTTGGCGCTCCGATAATCGATAAGTATTTGAATTACTTAGAAAATTTGGCGGAGAGAGTGAGATTCGAACTCACGGAGCCCGCGAAGGCTCGCCGGTTTTCAAGACCGGTGCTTTCAACCGCTCAGCCATCTCTCCGTACATGAATTCGGTTGGATTTATTCTTATAAAATAAGGGCGCCGGGGAGTCTATTTGAAATGTCTTTTTGGGGTCCACCCGGGCCAATTACTGCTGGGCAGCATTGTTCAGGGGATTCGGAGGCCTGGGCTGACCCTCGCCTCTCCCCGTAACTCTACTTAATAACTTCGCAGCCCATGTAGCGCTGAAGAACTTTGGGCACTTTCACGCTGCCGTCTTCCTGTTGGTAATTTTCGAGGATCGCCACGAGAGTTCTCCCGATCGCAAGACCCGAACCGTTGAGCGTGTGCACAAACTGAGGTTTGCCACCGCCTTGAGGTTTAAAACGGATATCTGCACGCCGCGCCTGGAAATCTTCGAAGTTCGAGCACGAGCTGATCTCGCGATACGCCTGCTGACCTGGGAGCCACGCCTCTAAATCATAGGTTTTCGCAGAGTTGGGACCAATATCTCCCGAGCATAAAAGCATACGGCGGTAAGGGATCTCTAATTGATTGAGGACCTCTTCTGCATTTGTCGTTAAGCGCTCATGCTCTTCGTAAGATTTATCAGGGTGAACAAAGCACATGAGCTCCACCTTTTGGAACTGGTGCTGTCGAATCAAACCCTTCACATCTTTTCCGTAACTTCCCGCCTCGGATCGAAAGCAAGAGCTGTAAGCCGCGAATCGTTGCGGAAGATCGCTTTCGTTTAAAACTTCGCCATTATAGAAATTGGTCACCGGAACTTCCGCCGTGGGAATTAAATAATAATCGGTGCCGGAGAGATGGAACACGTCTTCCTTAAATTTAGGAAAGTTTCCCGTTCCGTACATGGCATGACTGTTGACCATATACGGGGGAATCGCTTCGCGATAACCATGCTTCTCCGAATGAAGATCCATCATAAAGCTCGAGATGGCTCTCTCGAGGCGAGCCCCTAAACCCATGAGGAATGTAAAACGGGCACCAGCCACTTTAGCGCCGCGATCAAAATCTAAAATTTTTAATTTTTCACCGATCTCGCCGTGCTCCTTGGCTTTAAAAGAGAACTTTGTAGGTTCACCCACTGTGCGAATCAGTTGATTGTCTTGCTCGCTCGTCCCGGCCGGCACGTTGTCATTCAGCTTGTTGGGGAGGCTCGATAAAAGATCGCGGACTTCTTCCTCGATATCCTTTGTTTGTTTCTCTAAGCCCTTTACTTCTTGGCTGAGAGCCTGCATCTCTGTAAGTAGAGCCGAGGCATCTTGTTTTTGCCTCTTGAGTTGCGCAATTTGCTCGCTGACTTTATTTTGATGAGCCTTTTTGGACTCTGACTCTTGCATGCTCTTTTTACGAACCTGATTCATCTCCATGATCTTTTGCAAGAGAGAAAGATCGCCATTGCGTTTTTTAAGCGAGGCTTCGTAACTTTTAAAGTAGCCTTCGTCTTCTAAATTTTTGAGATAAATCACTTGAGAACTCCTTTAACCAACAATTGCTGTATGTATATACAATTTAAACAGCACTCCGATCAACACTAAGCTGAGGAGCAAGATCACCGAAGTTAACAGACCCCAATATCGCGTGATCCGCGCAATGACTCCCATCGTAACAACGACAATAAACATGAAGACCAGAATCCCGGTATGCCAGATCGCCTCACTCGTGACAGCGAGGGTGAGTCCCAAGAAAACTCCCGAAGCTAATCGAACTAGAAAAATTAAAAATTCGAGGAGTGATTCTTTTAAACTAAATTTAATGCGCTCAGCAAATTCTCCCATAATCCCCTCACTGAAGTTCTTTCATTATGCGCTCGATATCACCGCGATCCGGCGCGTTTGGCGCTAAGGCCAAGTATCTCTCATAGGCCGTATAGGCTTCAACTAATAATCCCTGCATATGGAAAGTTGCACCTAGCTCTTTATAAATGTCGGGATGGCCCGACTCTTTTTGGGCCGCTTGATCTAACATAGTGACCGCCGATTCTAGAGCCCCCGAAAGACGGTAACAACGAGCCAAATTAATATAAATATCTGCCGTTTGCGGCCGCTTAGGAATGGCCTTTTGATATTCGGTGGCGCAACTGGAGTATTGGCCCATACGATAGTAAGCCTCGGCCGCTAATAAGTAAGATTCTGCGATGTTGGGGTTTATGTGTTGCTCCATCTGAGCCATTTCGAGAGCCTTAGTAAAATCTTTGCTCTCTAATGCCGCTTTCCCCAGATTGTAATACACCTTAGGAAATCTTTTGTTAATTTTTAAGACACGAGAGAACTGAGCTTGAGCCGAAGTATAATTTCCGGCACCCATGTAAAGCTCTCCGGCCAAAAACAATGGTGTCGGATCCAGTGGATCTAAGCTGGCAGCGGTCAGATACATTTCGAGAGCCCGATTCACATAGCCCTCCTGCTTATAAACCATCGCTAAACTCAGAATCGAAGGTTTATCATCTTTCTTCATAGAGATGATCTGTTGGAGCACGGGCCGAGCCCCACTCCAGTTTTTTTCTTCGATAAAAATATCTGCCAAAGTTTTTTTGTAGGCGATGACGTCAGGAGATTCTTCGATTTTCCGGTTGATATAATCGATCCCTGCTCCGGGCCCGTGCAAGTTCGCGATCACACGTGCGTAGAGGCAATGATTTTCTGGAGAGTGGGGATCAATCTCCAAAGTTTTATTGATCGAAGAGAGCGCCGCCTGATTGTCTCCCAAACTGATATTGGCTTTGGTGATAATTTGCATCGCTCCCACGTCCATGGAGTAATAGCTCAGAGCCTTTTCGGCAAAGGATCTCGCGGATTTAAAATTCCCTCGCAAGTACTCTACTTTTGCAAAACCTCGAGAGATTTCGTTATTTCTGGGGAAGCGATTTTGAACATTCTTTAAGATCTGTGCCGCGCCTTCGTAATCGTAGCGAAAAGAATAATATTCGGCGAGAGTCACATAGGCCGAAACTAAACCCGGATCGGCGTGAATCGCGCGCTCGACCCATTTGATCGCTTCGGAACTCTGATTGAGCTCCCACAAAGACTGCCCGGCATGGTAGGCCGCTAATGCATTTGTGGGATCAGCCTCAAAAGCTGAGCGAAATTCCGCTTGGGCCGCAAAATAGTTTCCGAGCTTCATATAAAGGGTTCCAAGGTAGAGCATGTTGCTACTATCTAACTGCACGCTCTCAAGAGCACTTCGCCCTCCTAAATTGACGATCAGGGCTTTCACATCGGCATTACTGGAATCGATGGAAAAAGATTTGTTGGCATATTCTAAAGCCTCTCTTTTGTTTCCTTGAAGCTGACTCACCTGAGCCATCACGTAATAGGCCTCGGCTTTAATATCCTGAGGGAACTTTTCTGAGGACTGTAATGCCTTTTGAATATAGGTCACCGCTTTGTCCGCGTGACGAAACGCTTGAAACTCAAGAATCCCCAGCTCCATGGTCGCCAAAGTGTGCCCAGGATAATGTTTAAGAGCTTCACCATAGGCGTTCAGTGACTCGGCGTAACGACCGAGCTTCCGCTGCGTGCGCGCCTCCTGAAGGATGGGTTTAATCCAGGGCTTTAAACGGGTTTGTGAAGACCAGAGCTCCCGCACCTTTTGAAAATAGTAAATCGCCGTCGAATACTTTTGCTGCTGCTCAAGAAGATCTCCCATCAGTTGGTTAAAAAATAATAACCCCGGATCTCGTCTGAGAGCATCTTCCATATAGTTTTTTGCGGGCTCATACTCGCCAACGGTGACAAGATAGATACTGTAACAAACACCACTTGCGGATTTATCGGACTGTAAAACCGAAGCGGCTCGAAAAATAGAATAGATCGTATCGATGTCTTTGGAATCCTGAAAGGAATACGGCCATAACTCTTTATACGTAATACAAAGCAGTTCCATGGCCTCGGAGGCTCCATTGTTTTTTTCGATCACCGTCGCCAAGAGCTCTTGAGCTTTTTGATAATCTTCGATGGTATGTTGAAGCAAATGAAGAATCGCCTTTTTAAGATAAGAGTCGTAGGTATTGGGGGCATCACTGGCTCCCGTCATCTTGACCATTCGTAAACGAATGCGATCTTTTGTGGGCTTTGTTGTAGAAAAAAACACCATTCCCACGGCGATGACTACAAAAGCGATGCCGCCGATGACGAACAGATTAAAAAACTTTGCAAATATATTTTGTGAGGGCGGGGTTGGCGCTTTCGATGCAGGAATGTCCGAATTGGTATTCGCCTCGAGCTGACGGCGCTCGAGCTCAAACTGAATCATTTCCTCTTTTTTTTGTTTGTGGAACTCTTCGATCTGTTGCCACAGTGGCTTTTCAACCACCGCTTTTTTATTGCCGGTGATTTCGGTTTGTTCGCTGACCTCGTCCCCCTGAATCTCGGTGGTCTCATCCTTCACCTGATTCATCTCTTGATTCAAACTTTCAACGAGCGCATCGAAAAACGGCGGATACTGGGTGATGGGAAACCATCGCGTTTCGCCGACTCTGGAAATCGACTCTTGACCCGAAAAATAACCCTGACGGATGTGTTCTATCACATCTTTATCGCTCAGCGGTCCTTTATGCTGCCCTTGAATGTTTCTGACGTACCAGCTGTTATCTTGTGACATATATTATTTGAGTCGTTTAATCTGCGCCCCTAAAGCTAATAGTTTACCTTCGAGATTTTCATATCCACGATCTAAATGATAAATGCGACCGACAATGGTTTCCCCTTTGGCAGCTAATCCAGCGAGAATCAAACACGCGCTGGCGCGAAGGTCCGTCGCCATCACTTGGGCTCCGATCAGCGAGCCCGGTTTTCCGTGAATAATGGCCGTGTTGGACGATATGGTGATGTCTGCCGCCAAGCGATTTAATTCTTGAACGTGCATAAAGCGGTTTTCGAAAACGGTCTCTTTGATCACCGAAATTCCGTCGGCCTCTGTCATCAATGTCATAAACTGTGCTTGGAGATCGGTCGGATACCCAGGATAAGGCCCTGTCGCCATGTCTACGCCTTTGTAGCCATGACTCTTAAGAACCGTCACACTATCTTTACCGAGTTCCATCTTTACTCCGCTCTCCTGAAGCTTATGTAAAAATGATTCGAGATGTTTCGGGTTACAGTTTTTAACCGTCACTTGGCCATGCGTAATTGCAGCCGCAATGATTAATGTTCCGGCCTCGACACGATCAGGAATCACCGCGTGGTCGGTCGCCTTCAGCTGATCCACACCCTGAATTTTGATAAGACTCGTCCCATCACCTTCGATTTTAGCGCCCATCTTTCGTAAGTATTCCGCTAAATCATTAATCTCCGGTTCTTTCGCGGCGTTTTCGATAATGGTTTCCCCGTCCGCAAGTGTCGCCGCCATCATAGCGTTTTCGGTACCGCCCACTGTGGGAAGCTCGAACGTAATTTTCGCGCCCTTGAGTTTTTTAGTCTTAGCGATCACATAACCGTTTTCGAGTTTCATCTCGGCATCGAGAGACTTCATGGCTTCCAAATGTAAGTTAATCGGACGCGCACCGATAGCACAACCTCCGGGCAAACTCACCTGCGCCTCGCGCATTCGCGCAAGTAATGGTCCTAAACACAGAATGCTCGCGCGCATTTTTCTTACAATGTCATAATCGGCATGAGTTTTGAGCTTCTCGGGCACATTGATTTCGAGAACGTTGCCTGTCAGTTGTGTTTCGCAACCCAAAGAATTTAATAAGAGATTTGCAGACTCGATATCATTCAGCCGAGGAACATTACTTAAGCGATGGCGACCGGGCGCCAGAAGTGCGGCAAAGACTAAAGCTAGAACTGAGTTTTTGGCTCCGCCGGTTGTGACTTCTCCATTTAATACTTTTCCACCGACGACACTCATTTTGTCCATGGCTCATCCTTTATCACTGCGCCGCTTTTTCCGCGACGATGACTCGCTCAATATCTGCAAAGTCTTTATATGTTTTTATGTTCATCAGGCCCGCATCGCTACAAATCTTTCGAAGAGCTTCGTGCTGACCCTCACCAAATTCAAAAATAATTTTCCCACCAGGTCTCAGTGCTTGAACGCTCCACGGAATCCACTGCTTATAACAAAGTAATCCGTTCTCTTCCGCAAACAGCGCTAGCTCCGGTTCGAAGGCGCGTACATTTTTTTCTACGCGCTCATCGGTCTTATCTATGTATGGAGGATTCGAGACGATAAGGTCAAATTCCCCCCACTTTTTAAACGCCAGCACATCACCAGTTTCGTAGATAATTCTATCACTTACACCGAGTTGTGTCGCGTTTTGTTTTGCGACCTCCACCGCTCTCGGCGATACGTCGCAAGTCCAAAGTCGTGTGCGGGGTCGATCGCGCAATATACTAATGCCGATACAACCCGAGCCGCAGCCGAGATCAGCGATCGTCGATAAAGAGGAGATCTCCAATGCCTTTTCCACGACCAACTCGGTTTCTGGTCGAGGAATGAGTACGTTCGGATTGACCAAAAAGCGACTCTTATAAAAATCTTTATAGCCCACAATGTAAGCCATGGGATTTCCGGCTTGGCGAAGGGCCACAATTTCCTGGGCCTTCACCTGGCTCTCGGGAGTTACCGTCTCTTCGGAGTCGGTGATCATTTGGGATTTCGTTTTCCCTAAGACATACTCCAAGATAAAAAAGGATTCTTGGAAAGCATCGCCATCGAGTTTGTCTTTAAGTTGTTCGTAGATCTGTCTTCGAAGCGCTTCGAGTCTCATCGCTGAGTTTCGTTCGCCTTAAGTGCTTCTGCCTGATAGTGAGTGATCAAAGGTTCGATAATAGGATCGAGATCACCCTTCATGACTTCGTTGATGCTATGGAGAGTGAGACCGATGCGATGATCGGTGATGCGCGATTGCGGGAAGTTATAGGTGCGAATGCGCTCGGATCGATCCCCGGTTCCAATTTGACTCAAGCGCGCGTCGGAAGCATCCTTCACCGCTTTTTGTTCTTCGATATCTTTCAATTTCGCATAGAGAATTTTAAAGGCTTTGTCTCGGTTGGCGTGTTGAGAGCGACCATCCTGGCAATACACAACAATGCCTGTTGGATTGTGGGTCAGTCGGACCGCAGAGTCCGTTTTATTGACGTGCTGACCACCCGCCCCGCTGGCGCGCATAGTATCAATACGCACATCCGCAGGATTCACCTTTACATCCACCTCTTCGGCTTCGGGAATCACCGCTACGGTGATCGTCGAAGTGTGAACGCGGCCCTGAGCCTCGGTCTTAGGAACTCGTTGAACCCGATGGACGCCGCTCTCGTACTTCAGGGTTGAGAAAACTTTTTCTCCCGTCACACTAGCGATGACTTCTTTATAGCCACCGGCATTTCCGGGAGAGATCGAAAGGATTTCGGAGGTCCAACCTCGCTGGGATCCGTAATGAGAATAGGCGCGGTAAAGCTCTTCGCAAAATAGACTCGCTTCGTCGCCTCCGGCACCGGCGCGCACTTCGAGGATCACGTTTTTATCGTCGTTTTTATCTTTAGGGAGAAGGAGGAGTTTAAGCTCTTGCTCAAGGGCCGGGATTTGCTTTTCGATGGCGGCCATTTCGTCTTTGGCCATGGCGCGAAGTTCGGGATCAGACTCCGTATCGAGCATCTGTCGATTGTTCTCGAAATCGGTCTTGAGTCTTTTATAGCTTTGGTAAACAGAAACAACTTTGCCGAGCTCTGCGTGCTCTTTCATTAGAGATCTGAATTTGTCTTGATTGCCCACAACTGCAGGATTCTGCAGTTGGTGCGTGATCGACTCGTGCTTTTGCACGACTTCATCTAGTTTATCAAACATGCTGCTCTAACGAGAGAAAGGAGAAAGAAAGATTACTTGGCTTTTAAATTAAAGTTTGCGTATTTCTTCTTAAACTTTTCAATACGGCCTTCGGTATCGATTAATTTTTGTTTACCTGAAAAGAACGGATGGCAAGCAGCGCAAATATCGATGTTAATTTCTTTAGCCACAGATCCGGTAGTGAACGTGTTACCGCACACACAAGTGACTTTTGCTTCAGTAAAATACTTTGGATGAATTTCCGCTTTCATAACGCATTACTCCATTGATCAGGGAAGATTACTGTTACCATAGTGAACGAGTCCGGTCGAGTATAATTTAGGCGAATCCGCGAGTTATACACAAAATCGAGTCTATTCCACCGAGTTATCCACAGGACACCGCTAAATCTGGACCAATATCCTGTTTGCATACCCTATATGTAGGGGTCGCCCTGGTTAAAACCCTACATACTGCCTTCTAAATGTGCGACCTTAGCGTCATTTAGCAAGATTTTCGGGGAAAAAAGGGCACCGTGTGCCCAATTCTTAACCCATTCCACCCAAAAATTGAGTGTTGGTTTTTGATTCCTTCATCTTATCTAGTAAAAATTCCATGCTATCGACCACATTCATCGGAGCGAGAACTTTTCTGAGAATCCAAAGGCGATTGAGATCACCCTTTTCCACCAACAAGTCCTCTTTACGAGTTCCTGATTTGTTGATGTCCATGCAAGGGAAAATACGTTTTTCCATCAGCTTGCGATCCAAGTGAATCTCAGAGTTACCTGTACCTTTGAATTCTTCGAAAATCACTTCATCCATACGCGAACCCGTATCGATAAGGGCCGTGGCGATAATCGTTAAACTGCCACCCTCTTCGATATTTCGAGCCGCTCCGAAGAACCGCTTCGGTTTATGAAGAGCATTGGAGTCCACACCCCCCGAAAGAATTTTTCCAGAGGGAGGAACGACAGTGTTGTAGGCACGAGCTAAACGCGTGATTGAATCCAATAGAATCACCACATCGTGTTTGTGCTCCACAAGACGTTTCGCTTTCTCTAAAACCATTTCCGAAACTTGAACGTGACGAGTGGGTGGTTCGTCAAACGTCGAACTAATCACTTCACCCTTTACGTTCCGAGACATATCGGTCACTTCCTCAGGACGCTCATCGATCAAAAGTACGATCAGCTTTACGTCAGGATGATTTTTAGAAATCGAGTTTGCGATATTTTGGAGAAGAACTGTCTTACCCGTACGAGGAGGAGCAACAATCAATGCACGTTGACCCATTCCGAGAGGAGCCATGAGATCCACCACTCGAGTCGTGAAATCTGTAGGACTGTGCTCTAACTTTAAACGCTTGTCGGGATAGAGCGGAGTTAAGTTATCAAAAAGAATTTTCTCTTTTGATTTTTCCGGCGGTTCAAAGTTGAGTTCTTCTACTTTTAAGAGAGCAAAATATTTTTCGCCCTCTTTCGGGGGGCGAACGGTTCCGCTCACCGTGTCTCCGGTGCGCAGACCAAAGCGACGAATCTGAGAAGGACTTACATAAATATCATCGGGACCCGGAAGATAGTTATAATCTGGCGAGCGTAAGAAACCGTAACCATCTGGGAGAATTTCTAAAACGCCATCGCCGTAAACGTCGACGAGAGTGGCGGCGCGCTTAAGAATTTCGAAAACCAGCTCCTGGCGACGAAGTCCTGAAGCATTCTCAATTTTAAGTTTTGCTGCAAAACCTAAAATGTCCGCAATTTGTTTTGATTTGAGCCCTTTCGAGCTCAGAGCGGATTTTTCATCCTCGGTCAGATTAATATCAGAGAGATCGACCTTTTCGTCAGGGAGGCCGCTGTGTTGAGGAGGGTGAGTTGTGTCTTCGAGGTCGTCGTACTTTTGAAAACTGGGCGAGTTGTTGCGCTTAGGCTTCCAGTTGTTGTTATTATTATTGTTGTTGTTATTGCGATTATTGTTGCGATCGCCGCGGTCGTTTCTGTCGTTACGGTCTTTGAAGTGGGACCGACGTCCGCCGCCGCCTCCTCCGTAGTTCTTGTTATCTCTGCCACTCGCTTCCCGAGGCTCTCTTACGCCTTCTTTGCGACGGGGCTCTTGCTCTCCCCCGGGAGCTTCGAGATCTTTAAGATCCTGGCTCGGTTGCTCCTTAGCAGCTTTCTCTTCGCTAGCAGGCTTTTGTGGCTTATCTGATTCTGACATTAAGACTCCGGGTTATTTTTTTTGATTTATTTTGTTGAAAGAAAATTCATGGATTTTTTTGGATTTGGCTAAAAAGAACTAACCTTAGGTTTTCGATTAATTTGACAAAAATTAGTAGATACACAAGTTCTAACTTAGTTCGTTTATCATTGTCAATCGGGGGTGGTGGACATTTTTGATAAGGAGGTCGTCGTAATCTCGCTTTTACGGCTCAAATCAAGGCCTTGACGACCTTTCCACGATATAGGAAGTCGCTCCAAAACGGGACGTTGGCGAGTCCGTATTTTTGTCAAACTTCTTATCACCCTGGTCATCGCTGCTCCGACATGAGTCAGAAATCGTATCCTTAAGGTCCAGATTCGGTGAATGTGAGCGGCTTTGTATAATTTTTCACTAGCTGACTCCCGATACATTGAAGGTAACACTAAGGAGCGCCTCGAATGTCTGAAATCGTTAAACCTGCTGACAGAATTCCTCTAAGACTTCCCATCGAATTTAGAAAAACCTATGCTCGCCAGTCTGAAAAAGGCGGCTTGGTCAATATTAGTATTACGGGTGCCTTCCTTGAACATAGAACGGAAGAGCTCGAAATTAATGATCAGATCAATATCCATTTTCGTGTCAGCGGCAGAGAGCGAGTTCTTCAAGCGACAATCGTTTGGAAAAGCAATGCCGGAGCCGGTGTACGTTTTTCTCCCGACAATCAACAAGACGTACAGATCATCGATGATTTGATGTACTTCGTAAAAGATCATCGTGAGAAGAAAAAAGCCGTTCTTCATAGCATCTTTAGCAAAGTTTAAATTTTTATACGTCATTGTGAACATGAGTAAAGAATCTCAAATAAAAAAAGGCGCCTGAGTAGCGCCTTTTTTATTGCTTAGAGATCCTCGTGCGAGCCTAGCTGTATTTTACTTTTTTGCGTCCGCGGCGGATAAAGATCAGTAGGATGAGAGCTGCAAGGATCAATAGACCTCCAAGAACGGCCATCATCATTGAATCATCTTGACCACCCATCATTGATGCTAATCCATCAGCCGGAGGAGCCGGAGCTGCCATCATGTCTGGCGGCGGAGGAGGTGGTGGCGCCACTGGTTCTTGAGGTGGAGGCGGAGGAGGAGGAACTTCCTCAACTGCGGCCACTTGTTGCGGCTCTTCCATAGGCGGTGGCTCTTCAAAGCCGGCTTCCGAAGGTGCTGCGGGCTCCGGTGGCAACTGCTGCTCAGGAACAGCGGCTTGCTCTTGAGGCGCTTGAGGCTCTGGTGGCAACTCTTGTTGAGCTGCGGCCACCGGAGTAGCTACCGGAACAGACATACCATCAGGCCAGTATCTTAAGTTAGAACCGGCAGGAAGACTCCATTTGTCGTCCACATCGTTGGTGGCCCAAATCTCCATCCAACTGCGAGAGTGACCCAAAAGATTCTGGGAAACTTTTCTAAAGTTTTCATTTTTGGCGGCGGTGTACATTTGTGGTTGCACCCCAGCCTCTTCCCAATACAAAAGAATCTGGCTGCTGTCCGCAGGGTTGCGTGCAGATGCGTAATAAATTTTATCCCCAACATTAAGCTCTCTGCCGCGGAAATGACTATTCCAACGTAAAAGATCTTTGGATTTACTGCTATCGCCATAAATTTTGTTGGCAACACCACTCATCGTATCGCCAGACCGAGCAATGTAAAGTCGGTTGATGAGAGAGCCACTATCTTGATAAGGCGTCTTCTTCATCTTCTTAACGGGAGTCCAAGTTTTTGTTTCAGATTCAGAGGTTGAATCTTGAACATACGTTGTGGTTTCCGTTGTTTGAGTGACGGCAGGAGTTTCGTTGGTGGCTTCAGCGACCTCAGTCGTTGTTGAAGTCTCTGACGACTCCGTTGTTGTTCCTTCCGAACCTACAAACAAAGTCTCTTCTTGATTTCCCTCGATGGGAGCATCTGGAAGCTCTTCCACCGATGCGCTGGCAGACTTACTGCCATCGGATCCGTAATCGTCGTCTGGATATTCGTCGATGACTTCTTCTTCATCAACACTTGTAGAAGCAACTTCTTCAGTACTGCTCTCTTCGTCGCTGCTGCTCTCATCGCTGGATTCATCGGAAGTCTCTGAACTCGCTACTGCTTCATCTGAAGACTCCTCATCCGAGCTGAATAAACTACAGCCGTTGAGCGAGACCATAGAGATGATCATCACGCAGATCAGAAGATATTTTCTAAACATAGTTGCCGTCCTCTGGTTACTAAAAATGTCGTCCTTGACTTAAATCATTAAAACACAGGAGTTTTTGTTTGAAAACGAAATGCGTGGGCCAGTCTAGGGTTGGCCTTAAGGCCATCTCCTCAGACTATTTTTTAAATTCGAAGACCGAACCAATGGCTATATTCTTTCGTTTAAACCAACCTACAGATACTTCGAGTGCATACTTCGCCGGCTGGGCGCTTCGGTAGCTCGGGAGTTGACTGTCTTCCACTGGACCTAGGGGCGGTTGCATATCGAGAACTTGGAGAAGTTTTCTATTTTTATCAAAGAATCCAATACTCAGTGGAATGAGTGTGTTCTTCATCCAGAAGGACTGAAAAACTTCGTCCTCAGAGACGAATAACATTCCCTCGGTATCAGCTAAATGCGGACGGTTCATCAGCCCGTGCGCTCTTTGTTCAAAAGTTTCAGCGACCTGCACCGTCAGTTCCACTTTGTTTGTTTTAAAACACAACTTCTTGGTGGGAAACTTCACTTCGGCGAGCCCCAACGGACTCAGTATTGTTGTTAAAACTAAAATGGCAGAAAAAATCGAGAGCCTCACGGTTTTAACTTTTCCTTGAGGAGTCGGTTGACGGCATCTGGGTTCGCCTGGCCTTTAGAAAGCTTCATCACTTGTCCCACGAAAAAGCCGAAGACTTTATCTTTGCCTGACCGATACTGTGCGACCTGATCCGCGTTTTGTGCCATCACGTCCTCGATAATTTTAATGATCGCAGACTCATCGTTAATTTGCTCAAGGCCCAACTTTTTGATGATGTCCTCGGGCGCGGCCTTGGAAGTCCACATTTCCGAAAAGACTTGCTTAGCGATTTTACCTGAGATCGTTCCGCTTTCGATGAGGCGCACCAGTTGTCCTAGATTTTGGGACGTCATGGGCGAGTGCTCGATTTCGACCTTGTTGTCTTTGAGTTCTCGCATGAGCTCGGACATCACCCAGTTGGAGGCCATCTTGGCATTTCCGGAAACCTTCACCACCTCTTCGTAGTATTCGGCCATGTTTTTTTCCTGAGTCAGAACACTCGCATCATACTCCGGAATTCCGTAGGATTCGACAAAGCGTTTTGCCCGCGCAAAGGGAAGTTCGGGCAGCGACTTTCTCGTCTGCTCTATCCATTCCTTTCCAATAATTAACGGTAAAAGATCGGGATCTGGAAAATAGCGATAATCTTGCGCCTCTTCTTTAGAGCGCATGGAGAAAGTCTTATTTTTCGTCGAATCGTAAAGCCGTGTTTCCTGAACAATCTTTTCTCCCGCTTCGACACAGTCAATCTGACGTTGGATTTCGTAGTCGATGGCCTTTTCGATAAATTTGAAAGAGTTTATGTTTTTAAGTTCGGTTCTCGTACCCAGCTTAGGGTCACCCTTTTTTCGAACACTGACATTGCAATCGCAGCGCATGCTACCCTCTTCGAGGTTACCATCGCAAACTTCGATATAACGAAGGATCTGCCGAATGGCTTTGACGTATTCGGCAGCTTCGACGGAACTGCGAAGGTCTGGAGCAGAGACGATTTCTAGGAGTGGAATCCCGGCGCGATTCAAATTGACGAGCGTGTACTCGCCGTGATGCATGGATTTACCCGCGTCTTCCTCGAGATGAGCTCGCTCAATCGTCACCCGATGCAATTTTTCGCCCACGTAAAACTCCACGTAGCCGTTGGAGCAGACAGGCTTGTCATACTGTGAGATTTGATAACCTTTGGGGAGATCCGGATAAAAATATTGTTTACGAGAGAAGATCGAATGGGGATTCACGGTGCAGTTGAGCGCAATTCCCGTTTTAATCGCTAAATCCACGGCGCGTTTGTTAAGTACAGGTAAAGTCCCCGGCATGCCTGCGCACAGAGCCGTCACTTGATCGTTATCGCCTTCTCCGAATTTGGTGGAAGCGGTGGCAAATATTTTAGTTTCCGTGAAAAGTTGAGCATGGATCTCCAAGCCGATCACAGCTTCGTAATCACTGTACGCCATGGGGTCTCTTTCCTTTCATCGGGCTGATGTCCTCGACCATTTGTCCCAAAGATAACATGAATTTCTCCCCGAATTGCGGAGCAATCACTTGCACTCCGACTGGTAAGCCTTGAGCATTCACTTCGGTGGGAATCGTCATCCCGGGAAGTCCCGCCAAATTGATCGAAGTCGTAAAAATATCATTGAGATACATCTGGACTGGATCGTTGATGCGCGTTCCGGTTTTAAATGCTGGAGACGTCGTCACGGGTCCCAAAATCACATCACATTTTTTAAAGGCTTCGACAAAGTCATTTTGAATGAGGCGACGAACCTGACTCGCTTTGAGATAATAGGCATCATAATATCCGCTGGATAAGGCAAATGTTCCTAAAAGAATACGGCGTTTGACCTCGCGACCAAAGCCTTCCCCTCGAGACTGAGAGTACAATTCGTCCAGGCTTCCCCAATCTTTTCCCTCGGGCTGAGCCCGATACCCGTAGCGAATTCCATCATAACGAGATAGATTGCTCGAGGCCTCGCTTGTTGCGATCATGTAATACACCGGCACCGCTGCAGATGTATGAGGAAGATTCACGTCAACAAATTCAACTCCCAATTTTTTAAGATTCTCTACCGTATCCCAAAACGTTTTCTTCACGGAGTCTTCAACATTATGCTCAAAATATTCTTTGGGAAGACCCACCTTCAGCCGCTGGGACTTCCAGTCATTCGACGTATGAAGCCGATCCCAAGGTAAAGTGGTGGTAGTGGAATCTTTAGGGTCATGTCCACACATCCCGTCGAGGAGCATGATATTATCATCTACCGAACGAGCCATGGGGCCCGCCTGATCTAAGGAGGAAGCAAAAGCCACCATTCCAAAGCGACTGATTCGTCCATAGGAAGGCTTGGTTCCGGTCAGTCCACAAAAAGCCGATGGCTGCCGTATGGAGCCCCCGGTATCAGAACCCAAGGAGGCCGGAGCGAGGCCACCGGCAACTGCGGCCGCAGATCCACCGCTGGAGCCCCCCGCGACGTATTCTGTATTCCATGGATTATGACAACCTCCAAAAATGGAAGTCTCATTCGACGAACCCATAGCAAATTCATCCATGTTCGTTTTGCCGAGGATGATCGCGCCCTCGTCTTCTAATCGTTTCACGCACGTCGCCGTGTAAGGTGGCACAAAATTATGAAGCATTTTGGACGCCGCCGTTGTTTTAAGATCCTTAGTGCAAAAAAGATCTTTAATCGCCAAGGGAACTCCCGCGAGAAATCCAACAGACTCTCCCTTGGCTATTTTTTGATCGATTTGTTCTGCGCGTTTTAATGCTTGCTCGTTCAACGTTACGAAAGCGTTGTATTTAGAATTCTCTCGAGCGATACGATCAATGTAGAACTGCGTAATTTCTTTGGCGGATACTTTTTTCTCTGCGACGTGTTTGGCGATTTCTCTCACCGATAAATTTAATAAATTCATATCACCCTCAAATCACCGGCGGAACTTTAAAAAGATGGCCCTTGGAGTCGGGAGCATTTTTAAGAATGTCCTCGGCCGTAACATCCTGAATAACGACATCTTCTCGTAAAAACGCGGGGGTATGAATGGGCGTCACCAGAGGCTCGATGCCTTTTGTATCAAGAGCCGAAATGTTTTCGAAGTAACTCAATATTTTTTCGAATTGAACTTGGTAGGCTTGAGCTTCTTCGTCGGTGATGGTCAGTCGGGCTAACTGAGCCACCTTGAGTACAGTATCTTTTGTTAGCATGAGTATTTCCTAGTGATTAAAGGGATCATATTATGCCTTGAAATTGACCTCTGTCCATAGAATCTTCGCTCTGCAGCGCCGCGAGTTTCTATTGTCCTGATACATATACACTCTTATGATCGGGGCATGCAAAAATCACAGGCCAAAGAGCGGCTGAAACAACTCACCGAGACTCTGAATAAACACAATTACCTCTACCATACGCTTGATCAGCCCGAAATCTCCGATCGCGAGTACGACAAACTCTTTGAGGAGCTCCAGAAGCTCGAAGAGCAATTTCCTGAACTGCGCCACCCCGATTCGCCTTCCAACAAAGTGGGCGGAGATATTCTCGAGGGATTCGAAAAAGGAACTCATCGGACACCGATGCTTTCACTCCAAAATACCTATGACGAAAGCGAGGTTCGTGCTTTCGAAGAAAAAATTTTGCGACAACTCCAGGGGCAGCAAAAACTCACTTACTTTTGCAATCCGAAATTTGATGGCGCCGCTATGGAGCTCATTTATAAAGATGGCCTGTTGGTCAGTGCTCTCACGCGCGGCGATGGTTATGTTGGTGAAAACGTTTTAAGTAACATTAAGACCATCAAGTCCATACCGCTTCGTCTGCACACTCCCAACCCTCCTCCCTATTTTGAAGTGCGCGGAGAGGTTTTACTTTTAAAAGAAGGTTTTTTAAAAATAAACGAGCAACAGATTAAAAAAGGCGATGCGCCTTTTGCGAATCCGCGAAACGCTGCCGCAGGAACTCTTCGACAGCTCGATCCCAAAATTGCGGCTCAAAGGCCTCTGCAATTTTTTACCTACTCCCCGGGAGTGATCGAGGGGGTCAAGCTCAAAACCCTCGAAGAGTTTGACCGGCTGATTCGAGATTGGGGTTTACCGTCGGTGGAAATCTGCGATCACAAAAAGCAAAAAGACGAACTTAAAAACCAACTTAAAAACTGGAAAAAATCTCCGTATCAAATTCCACTCAATCGCACTTGCGAAGGGATTGACGAAGTTATTGAGTACTACCACTGGATTCATTCCCTTCGCGAACATCTGCCTTTTGATATTGATGGCATCGTCGTCAAAGTGAGTTCTTTCCGACTCCAAGAGGAGCTCGGATTTGTGGCGAGAAGTCCTCGTTGGGCTTTCGCCGCGAAGTTCGAGCCCGAACAGAGTGAGACCGTGATCGAAGATATCGTGGTTCAGGTCGGACGCACCGGCGCGCTCACGCCCGTGGCGCTCATGAAGCCCGTCACCGTCGGTGGTGTAACCATCACGTACGCGACTCTTCACAATCAAGACGAGATCGATCGTAAAGATGTGCGAGTGGGTGATTCTGTGATTGTTCATAGAGCGGGCGATGTCATCCCCGAGATCATCCAAGTGCTCAAAGATAAGCGCCCCTCTAAAAGTAAACCTTACCACCTTCCAGATCACTGTCCCGAATGCGACCACAAGGTTGTCAAAGAAGAAGATGAGGCTGTCAAACGCTGCGTGAACCCCATATGTCCAGCCATCATTCGCGAAGGATTAAAACATTTTGCCTCTCGCAATGCGATGAATATCGAAAAGCTCGGAGATAAACTGATCGATCTGTTCTACGAAAAGAATCTCGTCAGAAAATTTTCTGACTTTTATTCTTTGAAAAAATCTCAACTGCTTGAACTCGATCGTCAGGGTGAAAAATCCATTAGTAACATCCTTAAGAGTATCGAGGACAGTAAGACAACAACACTCGCCAAATTTATTTACGCGCTAGGGATTCGTTTTGTCGGAGAACAAACTGCAAGGTCGTTGGCCAAACACTTTGGCGATATCGAGAGCTTCCTTAAAGCGACGGAGGAAGATTTGCTCGGAGTTGACGACATCGGTCCGCGGGTGTCTTCGGCGATCATGAACGCTCTCAAACAACTGGACTTTGTCAAAGAAGTCAGAACCTTGATGAAAAAAGGCATTGAACTTTCCTCCTCGACCCCTAAAGTCGCTAGCAGCAAGCTCGCTGGACTTACGTTTGTCATAACGGGGTCCTTCCAAATCTCACGCGATGAAATCAAAGCATTGATTGAGTCACACGGAGGTAAAGCCTCCGGATCGGTCAGTAAAAAAACCGACTATCTTTTGGCCGGGGAAGACGCTGGCTCCAAGCTCCAAAAAGCAGAGGAACTTAAGGTTAAAATCCTAGACTGGCCCGCCTTCCAATCCCTCCTCTCCTAGGGTACCCGGTACCTTTTGCGGATGCGATGTGTAAGGGGGCTAGTGAAGCCCCCTTACACATCGCATCCGCAAAAGGTACCGGGTACCCCAGGATGTCTCGGAGTGAGACGCTTTCTTCGAGTTCTACTTATGGCTAGCCGAAGAAACTTTGTCCTGAGGAAATCTCATTTTGTCTCATGTAATTTCTCCGTTTTGCCGATAATTTCTTGGAATAAATTTACATTATTTTTGCGTGGTTGCGCGGAGATAGTGCCAAAAAAGGAGAAAAAAATGAAAGCAACGCTGAAGAAGTTTTGGAATGATGAATCCGCCCAAGGTGCAACAGAGTATATCCTTATGCTCGTCATCGTTGTTGGTATCGCCCTGGTCTTTAAAGAAAAAATCATGGCTGTTATCAACGAGAAAGTGGACAGTCTTAGCGGTCAAATTCAAGGATTCAATCCGCAATAAGGACACATGACTACCGAATATATTTTGTTACTTGGATTATTTGTATTTTTAGTAATGGGGGCTTTCATGGGGGAGAAAGGACCGCGCAATATCTTTCGGCAATCGGCTCCGCGCCTCGGCGCTCGAGTCGAACAACAGCTGAGTACAGGTTACGCGTTTCCTTTCCCAGCGAATAACTGGCTAATACCTCCCGGAGGAGCTCCCTCAGGAACACCATGAGGGATATTTACTTTGCTCAACATTTTTTAATTCCGACACTCTTCTTGTGTGTCGCCTCAGCATTGGATTTTTCCAAAGGCAAATTTCCTAATTTTATGTTTTTGATCAGTTTATGTTTTAGCGTAGTCTGGGTTTACGCCCTGACCGGGTCATTCTTCGCCGCGGCCCAAAGCTTGGCTTTCGGGTTTGCGTGTCTAGTGATTCTTTTTCCACTTTTTAGTCTTGGCGCTCTCGGCGCCGGAGACATTAAGTTGATGTCCGTTTTCTGCGTATTGACCTCGTGGCAGATCACCGCATCCGTTTTAATTTATTCTCTATTTTGGGGATTGTGTATTGGTGTGATCTCGATGGCTTTATCGGGACAGCTTAAAACATTCTTCATGAGTTTTTATTTACGAACTCCTCAGCACTACGGAAGAATTCCCTACGCGGTCGCGCTATTGCTCGGTTGGCTTTCCGTATCGCATGCGGGAGGAATTCTATGAGTTCCTTTAAGCCGCGTGCTCCCCAAAGTCGATTGAGAAACCAAAAAGGACAAATGACAATAGAGGCAGTTCTTCTTTTGGTGATTTTTGTGGGAATATTCCTAGTCACTCAAAGAATATTTAAAGAAAAAAATTATTTGTCGCAGATCGTTTCCGGACCCTGGTCCTATATGCGAGGAATGGTCGAAAGCGGAGTCTGGATGGACGCCGAATCGGCCAGATCAAAACACCCCAACCGCTTCTCTCGTCGCGCTTCACCGAGGCCCAACTAATGAGACCAACGGGGACATATTCCAATATTCTTAAAAATCAACGAGGATTGCTCACCCTCGACTTCATCTTTGCGACGCTGTTGATGTTTACTTTTTCTGCAATTCTTTTTGTATTTTGTATTACATTTACCGCGGTCAATATAGTTCAGTACGCCACTTTTGCCAGTGCTCGAACTTACTTTGCCGCACATAAAAACGAAGATGAGCAACGCTCCTTGGCCGAAGCTAAATTTAAAACGCTGGTCCAAGATGCAAACGCACCCCTCGGCTCCATGTTTCGTAACGACTGGTTCGAACTCAGCGAATTCGCCATTAGCGACTTCACTAGTGAATTCAACGAAAACGCAGCTCAAGACAGTGATACTTTTGTCGGAGCGAGAGTGCGCCTCACCGCCCATGTATTAAAAATTAATGTTCCTCTTTTAGGCTCAACAAGCTCCGATGATTTGTCGACCTACGTCTCTTCCTATTTAATGCGTGAACCCACCGAGGAAGAATGCGAACAGTTCGTGAATCAAAGATTTACTAATATACAAAATTTAAAGGCCGGCTTCGCCGATGGAAATGTCCAACCCGGAACTTACCTGCCGATGATGGATGACGGATGTTAAAATGAAAACGATGTTTAGAAACCGAAAAAAACAAAAAGGTATGGCCGTGATCGAGTCGATCTCGCTTGTCATTATCTTTTTGACTTTATTTTGGTATAGCATTGGTTTTTGGGGTGTGATTCACACGGCGATCCTTCATTCGATCGCGGCTCGCAATTATACTTTCGAGATTTTTCGCCATCGCACTCATCTCTGGCATTTTCGAACAAACGCTCCGAGTGACTTGCGCTATCACGCCGTCGGGGCCCGTTTGCACGGTGCCAATACTGACGCCACTAGCGGTGGTGATGCCAACCAGTATGCGACGGAACGAAGAATTGCCATGTTTACAGAAATCGAAGACGTCGGTCGATCCAGCAATGAACATAACAATGCTCGAAGCACCATCGCACCCGGAGAAAGAAACACGAGTCTTTCGCTCGATCCGGTGTGGATCATGGTTCAATACGGAATTTGCCTAACGGCACAGTGTGGGGATTAATATGCAGAATAATGAAACCAAAACATTATGGATCTCGGTTTTCGCAGCGCTTTTTGCGGTTTTCCTCCTTTACAGTTGGTCGCAAGAAAAGACGGCAGCGATGCATAAAAAATTCGGCTCAAAAGTGCAAGTGGTCGTCGCCTCCAAAGATATCGATGAAATGCAAATCTTGGACGAATCATTTTTAGAAATTACCGATGTCCCCACGGACTTTAAACAGCCCTCGGCTTTACAGAATCCTGAGCTTGCTATCGGTCAATTGGCCTTAGCCCCGATTAAAAAAGGGGAACAGATTCTAAATACGAAAATTATCCAACCCGGAAAAGATACCGGACTTTCGATGCAAGTGACTCCCGGAAAACGAGCCACTTCAATCTCTGTCGACGACCTGCGGGGAGTTTCGAAGTTGATTAAACCAGGAGACCGAGTTGATCTCTTAGTTGCGGTCGATAGTGGGCAAGGTGCAGACAAAAAACGAGAAATTATAACTCTCATGCAAGACGTGACCGTCCTCGCCACTGGCACTAATATTGTTGATACCGTTCCCGTGCAAATCGAAGAAGACGGCAAAGAAGGTCAGTATATCGTTACCAATCTTCGTCGCATGAACGCGTTTAGTACTATAACCGTAGAGGCTTCGCCCACGGAAGTCCAAAAATTAACATACATTTCAGCAACAAATCCAGGGTCGATTTTTATATCACTTCGCAATCCCAACGATCGATATATTAATCCATTAAAAACAACAGACGCTGATGATGTGCTTGGTAAAATTAAGGCTCCGAGACTTCCCGCACAAGAGCCAGTTAAGCCGGCTCCTCCACCTGCACCCGTTGCCGCACCTAAGAAAACTGGGCCTTATGAAGAACTTTAAGAGGTATTTATGAAACTGATATTACTGTTACTCGCATGTAGTATCTCATGGCAGATGGCTTCGGCCCAGGATGAAAAAACTCCTGGAGCAAAGTATTTGATTCTCTACAAGGGGATCGAGCACGAGGAGACATTGTCGACGATCCCCGCGAATGCGGAATTCAGAGGCGATTTTAAAGGTGTCACTAAAGCTGGTATTGCCCGTGAATATCAAAAGATCCTCTTTACCCCGACAACGCCGGGAATCGGAACGATGTCGATTCACGATAAAAAAGGGTCTAAGGTTTTTGAATTTCGTATTGAAGTTCGCGAAACAAATCTCACTCGCATCGTGAGAGAAATTCGTCAGCTATTAAACGAGATCGAAGGAATCAGTATTAAAATTGTCAATAACCGCGTCGTTGTTGATGGTAAAGTTATTCATCCCGAAGATCTCAATCGTATCGTTGCCGTTCTTAAGCAGTACGGGGATCAAGCGGCCTCACTCGTCGAGGTGAGTCCTTTTGCTCAACAAAAAATTGCGGAAATTATCGAGCGCGAAATTAATAACCCTGACGTTCAGGTGCGCGCGCGGAATCAGAAGTATATCCTCTCTGGAGAAGTCGGCAGTAACTTCGAAAAGGATCAGGCCGAGCTGATTGCTCGAACTTACGTCCCACCACCTGTGAGCGGCGAGGCCGAAAATCAAGACATTATTAAAAAACGGAAAGAGGAATCAGTAATTAACCTGATCAATACGCGGGCGCCGGCAGAGAAGCCACCGAAGAAGTTGATTCAATTAGTTCTGCACTACGTAGAATTAAATAAAGATTACTCAAACAGTTCTCGCTTTCAATGGACACCTGGTATTTCTGACGAAAGTACTTTAGCGTTCACACGCGATAGTCGTCAGCCCAGTGGTATCGTTGCGACGATTACCGGTACGGTTTCGAATTTGATTCCGAAACTCAATTGGGCCAAGGCCCATGGTTTGGCTCGCATTCTGACGAGCACTAACGTTATTACCGAAGAAGACAACGTCGGTACAATCAATCAAACAACAACTATACCGACCACCATTGTGAACCAGGAGGGCGCCGTTGTTCCGGGACCTCCGGCCTCCATTTCTCTAAACTCAGCCATTAAACCCACCATCGAAAACGCGAGAACGGACTTAATTAAACTCGAAATGAATTTTACCATTGGAAGTTTAATTTCGATCACGGCTGCCGGGCCGATGACGTCTCAGGATCTCATCAAAACGATCGTCAGCGTCAGAAGTAGCGAAAGTGCCGCCGTCGGTGGATTGATCCGTAACAACCAAACCATGGACTATAACAAACTTCCAGACGGGGTTAAAAATCCGCTGTTCTCCTTCTACTCATCGAAAGCCTTCCAAAAGAACCAGTCTCAGTTTGTGGTCTTCGTCACGCCAATTATTAAATCTTCGGCAAGCTCAGGAACCGAGAAGATCAAAGAAAAATTCCGCGTGAATGATTAAACCATCAGGTCTTACGTCGTGTAGGACCTGCGCATTCGGACCTCTTTTTAACCATCTCGACTATACATTTTGAGCGAATTTTCCGATAAAAAAACAGGGGAAATTCGCAAACATGTCATTTAATACAAATTGTACGATCATTGCGGTAGTTGGTGGTAAAGGCGGAACAGGTAAAAGTGTTTTTGCCGCGAACTTTGCAATAAAAATCGGGATGGAATTAAAAACCCCCACACTCCTTATTGATGCCGATCAAAAATCCTGTGGGGATCAAAATTTTATCACTGGCCTCACCGATCCTAAAACTCTTGATCAGCTTTGTAATTTTAACGGAAGTATCATCGCCAAGAATCTTCCCCAAATCTGCGCGATTCACCCCAAAGCTCCTTTACATTACATCGCCGCTGTCAAAGGACCTGGGCAAATCCTTTCGGTATCCTCTGCTATCGTTATCAAGCAGCTGGCGCAACTCTCTCACCTTTATAAGTTTATCGTCATCGATCTGGGAAATGATTTCGATGATCTTCAGAATAAACTGTTGGAGATTTCTTCTGCCGTGCTGGTTGTGACTACTCCTGAGATTTTGACGATCAACCAGACTCTTCGAGTGATCAACGAGTTGCGATCGGCGACAATACCCTTCGACATGATTCAGATTGTTTTAAATAAAGCGAGTAGTTTGGGTATTGCCCCACAAAGCATCGAACAATCTTTACGTAAACCATTACTGGGAGTTATTCCCCAGGACGACATTACAACCTCCGCAGCGCTGAAGCGATCCGAACCATTTATGATATCGGCGCCGCAGACACCCATCGCCAATGCCTACACCGAAATTCTTCGAAAATTGACCGGGGGCATTTTACAGAATCTGAAAAATTTGAATCGAACACAAAAATCAGCTTTCGATAAAACGGAGCCATCAGCCCCGGGAACCGAAAAGAAAGATGAGGTCTCACCAAGGACTCACCTTAAGATGTTGATCCATCGCAGACTCATTAAAGAATTTGAATCGATGAATAAGAACATCGAGGAAGAAATTAAGGACCCCGAAAAAAAGAAAAAACTTGAGTCGGACGTTCGTTTGGCGATTGCAAAAATTATGGAGCAAGAAGGTTCAGGACTTTCGACTTCAGATCGCAAACAAATTACTGAAGAGGTTCTCGATGAAGCTTTAGGTCTTGGACCGCTCGAAGCTTTACTCGCAGACAAAGACATTTCCGAGATCATGGTGAATGGTTTCGGAAATATCTTCTTTGAGAAAAAAGGACTTATCAATCGCAGTAGCATCACGTTTACCGCCAACCAGCAACTTCATAACATCATTCAACGTATCGTTATGCCCCTCGGCCGCCAGATCAATAGCAAAACGCCGTTTGTGGATGCTCGCCTTCCCGATGGAAGCCGGGTGCACGCCATTATTGAACCCCTCGCGATTGATGGACCAGCTCTAACCATTCGAAAATTCAAAAAAGATGCATTTGGCGAAGAACAGTATATTCAATATGGATCTTCAACTCGTCAGATGATGGTTTTTTTAAAACTCGCCGTGGAATACGGCTGCAATATCATCATTTCTGGCGGTACTGGTTCTGGTAAAACAACTTTACTCAACTGTATGTCGTCCTTTATTCCTTCAAAAGAGCGAATCATTACGGTGGAAGACGCCGCCGAATTACAGTTGCGGCAACAACACGTGGTTCGATTAGAAACTCGTCCCGCAAACTCCGAGGGCGCACCTGCAGTGACGATTCGTGATCTCGTGCGGAACACTCTCCGTATGCGACCTGATCGAATTGTGGTGGGAGAATGCCGTGATGGTGCGGCGCTCGACATGTTGGCCGCTATGAGTACCGGTCACGATGGCTCAATGACCACCGTCCACGCCAATAATCCTCGGGAGGCCGTCTCCCGTCTAGAAACTCTTTGTTTAATGGCGGGCATGGATCTACCGGTTCGAGCGATTCGAGAGCAGATTGCATCGGCTGTGGATATTATTGTGCAGATCTCTCGTTTATCAGATGGAACTCGTAAAATTATCGATATCTCCGAGATCCAAGGCCTACAGGGTGATACCGTCACAATTCTCCCTGTGTTTCAATTTAAAGAAACGGGAATTAATCCAAAGACGGACAAAATCGAAGGTCAGTATTACTCGGAAGGTTTAATTCCGAAATTCATCGAAGAGCTTCGCCAAAAAGGTGTGGAAATTCCTACGGACATCTTTAGTAATGATGATCCCAAAAACGCCCCCGGAAATTCTCCAGCTCCAGTGAAGAATAATGTCGCTAAACCGAGCTTTTCCGTAAAAAAAGTTCCGGGTGGGAGCGGCACGGGTACGGGAGGTAAAACTTGAACTCCCTCTACGCAATCATCACGCATCCCTTCTTTATGTATCCCGCCATATTCGCGATTGTTTTCGTCGTCGCTTATCTTAAAGCTGACGTCCTGATTCAATGGTTTTATAATAAAAGCATTGGTCAAAAAGATGAGATCGTAAAATACATGAAGCTCATGTTTGTAGAAGTGGACGAGCGGAAACTCACTATCGCACTTCTCTTAGGAAGCGTGGGACTAGGCGCGGCTCTGTTTGTTCTTCTCTGGCCCAATATTATCCTTGGTGCAATCTTTGGTGGCATTTTTATGATGATGGGCTGGACCGTCCCCAAATTTATTTTTAAAGAACTGTATGAACGACGATGCAACAAGTTCGTCGATCAGATGGTGGATGGCACAACGATTCTCGCCAACGGCGTTAAATCGGGCCTCAGTTTAAATCAAGCCATGAATCGTGTTGTGAAGAATCTCACAAATCCAATTAGTCAAGAATTCCAAAAAGTTCTCGATCAAAACTCATTGGGCCAAAAGCTCGAAGAGGGATTGGACGACCTTGCGGTTCGCATTCCCCGCCCAGATGTACAAATGTTTGTGACTGCGGTGAATATTCTCAACTCGACCGGCGGCAATATGTCTGAAACATTCCAAACAATTAATTATACGATTCGCGAAAGACAAAAGGTCGAAAAGAAAATCGAAGCTTTGACGGCTCAAGGGATGATGCAAGGGATAATTATCAGTCTAGTTCCTTTTGTCCTTCTCATCATGTTCTATATGTTTGATCCTAATTACGTTAAACCGCTTTTTACAACCACCGTAGGTTGGATCTTTGTTATTGTTGTTCTTGGCTTGCAGGTGATCGGTGGACTTTTAATCAGAAAAATTGTTAACATCAAGGTGTAGTAATATGAAAAAAATCTTCTTCGCTTTATTAATTTGGTCCTCTTCTTCCTCTGCGCTTGTCGACATGAAGAATGCGAATTTTTCTGATTACTGGGTCGATTTTTCTCTAGCTGGCTCTGGCTATGATCTAAAGATCGATCGCAAGTACAGCAGTCGCTCATTGTTTTCTGGAATTTTTGGGTTTGGCTGGTGTTCCACCATCGAAAATCACCTGGATATCACTCTCGAGGGTAATCTTGTACTTCAAGATTGCGACGGAGGACTCAACGTCAGTTATTATCCGGCCAACTATAATACACAGCTTATTAATGATTCGGTCGATAAAATTATCGTGCTTCTAAAACGCAAAGATAATGAGAAACCGAAATCCCATTTTGAAGATCTCCGCGAGCGCTTAAGACAAGATCATAAACTGAGAACTCAACTCGCCGCCGAGGTCGGGTTTAAAATCACTCCCACAAAAAATACAGTTTTTCTAGCGAATGGCAAAGACGTAGATCGTATAACGTTTGATGGCGAAAGCTACGTTCGAACCATGCCCGATGGGGTGGTTCAAAAGTTCGACACCAAGGGAAGCTTGGTGACAATGACAGATCGGGCAAAAAACTGGATCAGAATTTCCTATACGAACAATCTTCCCAGCCAGATTATCGACAACCAAAACCGAAAATTCACTTTTTCCTATACGCCTGAAGGTAAAGTAAAACAAATTTTTGCCCCCAGTAACTCCTCTATGACTTATAAATTTTCAGGAGAGGATCTTGTGGGTGTGACTAACGCTTGGAAAAACTCATATATTTATGACTACGATCAAGGGCATAATCTTTCGAAAATCAGTTACCCCGACGGAACCTACAAAGCCATTAGCTACATTGAATCCAAAGATTGGGTGAAGCAATTTCGTGATCGTGATGGATGTTTAGAAAGCTTTGAGTTTACAATGTCCCCGTCGGATCCCAAAAACCACTATTGGTCGACGGCTTCTAAGAACTGCAAAGGAAAAGTTGTGACCAAGAGCCGCTACGAATTTTGGTATCAATCGCGTCCGGATCGCGAAAAATACCTCAGTCGAGTCGTTACCGAAAGAAATAACGACATCGTTGATATTTCTTACCACC
Organism: Bdellovibrionales bacterium; assembly: GCA_019750295.1. Taxonomy (NCBI): domain Bacteria; kingdom Pseudomonadati; phylum Bdellovibrionota; class Bdellovibrionia; order Bdellovibrionales; species Bdellovibrionales bacterium. The sequence continues at coordinate 28,073 of JAIEOS010000007.1, forward strand.
AAGATTTTGCCAAGCCGATCGCTATCCGCCATAATGCAAGCGTCATTACTCTACAGTACTACCCTAATGGACTTGTCAAAAGTAAAACAGTCAGCGGACCTGAGGCCCAAACTGCAGATCAGGAAAAGTACACCATCAGTTTCGACTACGATTCTGCCAATCGCATCACTGAAACAAATACCGAATCGTTTGCTAAAGGTGGCAAAAGCAATCACAAAAAGAAGACCGTCTATAAGTATGATGTCGCGGGTCGATTGGTTTCTGCAAAGAATTCCGACGGCCAATATGTGGATATCAAATACAATAGTTTAGGGCTTATCTCAGAAATTTCTGACCAAGCCAAAAAAGAAATTTCTATTGAGTATGATCAAAAGACAATGCGTCCGTCGACAATCATTAGACCTTCTGTCGGATCTATCTCATTAACCTATGATGCCAAAGGTGAGATCGCTAAAATTAAAAATAAGGGCGGGCCCACGGTCACGGCACAAGTACGAACCACCTATAATAATTTTGTCGATATTGTTGGCCCGGTTACTTCGGAACTGAATCTGGTTCTGTAGTTTCAGATTGCTTTTCGTTGGTGACAGCGTTTGCTTTTTCTAAACGCTGTTGCTGAACTTCCATCAAATTTTTTCTCAAATTTTCGAAATGTTCAGGTCCATTAAAGTCGCTCGCGGTGGCTCGTGATTCGGGAATGTAATTAGATTCGAGGCGCCAAGGCACTGGTGCAGGTTGCCCCGTGGCTTGCGCCACCATGGCTCTAACAAGATTCACCCCTCCAAGTCCCATGTCCGCTAACCAATGATGAGCTCTGGTTTCTCGCAGAGAGGATGTCAGTCGCGTTTCTACTGTTTGATTTTTGATCTTAAACTGCATACAGAAGACTAAAAAAACCGACATCACAAAGCATTTCAATACAAAAAATAACTCAGCCATGGAGATCCTTTTTGGCCTTCGCCTCAACTTCGCGAACCGCGGCTACGAGATCTGAACCTTCAAACGGCTTAGCAATGTAGCAGTGATAACTGATGGAATTATTTGTGTAAGCAATGGCGTCTTCATCTAAGGCAGATAGAATAATAAATTGAATGTGGGGGAAATGCGCTTGAACCTCATGAATCACTTCGACACCATTTTTACTGGGAAGAGCCATGTCCACAATCACGCAGTCGGGCTGTAGGGCAATAATTTGTTGGATAGCTTCGGCACCATCGTAGGTTTCGCCGACCACTTCGAATCCCGCATTGGTTAAATGATATCGGCACAAAATCCTTATAAACGCCGTATCGTCTACGATATAAACTTTCATTTTAACCACCTTGATCCTCTTATTCTAAGGCATTTTTGCCTAGATTGTCCTCTCGACCCCGCACTCTCGTGGTCTCTCTAAAGATAATCTAGACGATATGATGGGTTTTTGGATGTTCTAGTAACTCTTTACGGTGAATTAAGGCAAAATTATAGATATGTACAATCATAGGACTTTCATCCAAGTTGCTCTCGGTTTATCACTGGTTTTCTTTTCCATGTATTCACTGGCCGCAAAAGACGGCGTGACTTACACCAGCACGATTGATTCTGCGTTAACAATTCATAAAATTTCGTATCTTCCTACCACAGATAACGTCGACGGAATTCTCGCTCGCCCCTTCGATGTAAAACTCAAAGAACTCTTACAAGCCGATCATCAGTGGGAATATGTCGACTCACAATTCATTGGAAGTATTATTAGCCCTTACGAGTTGATGAAAACCCAGAGCAAAGTCACCAAGATTGGGAAGCCCATTGGGGCAGACGCGCTTCTGATTGCGGAAGTTCGAAAAAATCCTAAAGACATCGTGGTGTCTTTAAATTTATTTAGCGTTCAAGATGGGAAACTCATCACGCAGCTTGTGACCTCGGATCTTCCTCAGAGTTCCACGGATAAGGCCTTAGCGCATTTAGAGCTTCTCTACTCCCAACTGAAATTTAAGATTCCCTACGATGGGCTTATTCTAAGCCGAACTAAAAATCGCGTAACTATGAACCTCGGCCAAATCGACAACATTTTGCCGGGGCAAGTTTTGAATTGCTCTAAGATCGTGGAAGTTCAACGCCATCCTAAGCTCGGCTATATCATGCAAAACGAAAAAGCGCTTTTGGGTACTATCAAAGTTCTCAAAGTGGATAAAGCATTAGCTTTTGGCGATATTGTTTCTGAATCCGAACCGGGCGCTATTCAGAAGGATAGCAAGATCACTGGTGCACGCATGGTGAATTACAAGGCTGAGGATTGGATTAAGAAAGACTATCTCCCCCCAGAGATGGTTCTTTCGGAAAACAATCAAATTGTGGGTGGAACCGAAGAGTGGAAACCTCAAGACCCTCCGACTTTTGGACAAGTTTCAGCAGGAATATTATTGGGGCCTCAGCAGTATTCGCTTTCACTTCAAGATGGTACGACTTACACCTCAAAAACGTCTTTCTATCCTGCGATTAATATTGCTGGCCAGATTTGGATAAATCCCGAGTGGTATCTCGATGTGGGCATCCAGCAAGGAACAGCTTCGTCCAAAAATCCTGTGGCCGGAGGAAGTCCTGGAGATCTCACAACCTCTTATGGGCAATACACGTTCGACCTGGGCTACAACCTACTCTTGAAGGATGACTTTTGGGACTCTAAACTTTTCTTCGCTCTTGGGATTTACAATTTCCGTCTCAGTGTGGACAACAGCAACCCGGTAGGCCTGACGTCTCTCGAGTACAAATCCCTTAGACTGACCCTCGGAGGAAAAACTCCGGTGGACGACGCGAATCGCTTTTATGCTGGGGCGATGCTTTATTGGTATTTGAATCCGAGCATGAACGAGGATCCCGTGAGCTCGGGTTCAGAAAAAAGTCGAATCGTTCATTTCAATTTTTCGGGAGACTACCGCTATAGTGAACGCGTGTGGATTAACTCAGGAATCGATTTTAAAACTTTAACAACTAACTTTTCGGGGACAGGCACCCGGCCCGGTTCACCAGGACAAAAAGCGACCAATCGCTTCACCCAGTTGAACCTAGGCATAACCTATATGTTCTAAACTATGACACTCAACGCTTTTATAATTTATTTACTGGCTACACTCTTCGCAACAACGCAGCTGATCCATGCGCGATCAGAACCCCAGCGCCCCCCAGATGGCAACGCCGCCGACTGGTCACTCGTGATGCCGATGCTTGATAGCGCTCCCGCGGACCGCGCATGCACCGGCTACGATCAACGCAACCGTTGCCAAGTGATTTGCCTCGAGCAACTGAGTAACGCCCGAATCTGCATGCGAGACCGAATCCCTCGGGGAACATCTCAGGAAGACCACATTAAATCCGTCCTCGAAAAAATCACAAAAACCGAAACCGCACTCCGCCAACTGGGAAGATTCCACCTCCCCGACGCCGGCACGGACTTCAATCTCTTCGCCACACGAACCATCAACGAAGCCCAAAAGAAATGTAACGCCCCAGGCGCCACCTGCACCCCGGTCACTCCAACAACCCAAGAAGACCGCATCCGACGAGGCACCGAACAAGCCCCCGACGTCGAACAATAATCCCCTCTCAAATCAAAAACCAACACCAACGCTCACAATGAGCGAACCCCAAAAGATCCTTCGCTCCAGCTCAGGATGACGGTCGTCACGAAGGGCAACAAAGCTCACGATCTTTTTTTTATCTTTTTTCTCCTCTGAATTTAAATTTGTCTCTCCAGAGCCGTCCCGTGCGAGCAATGCGTATCCTGGTTGCGCGCACGAAGTGACGCAATCCGAAGACGCTTTGCACCCGTCAAGGGTCAGGCCTGGAGAGACAAATTTAAATTCAGAGGAGAAAAAAGATAAAAAAAAGCCCGGTCCACAACCAGGCTTTTTTCAGAGAACAAAAGTACGAGGAACATGATTACATCATGCCGCCCATACCTCCCATACCACCCATACCGCCAGGCATTCCACCCGCAGCTGGTTCGTCTTTCTTAGGTGCATCCGCAATCATGGTCTCAGTTGTGAGCATCAAAGACGCGACAGAAGCCGCATTCTCAAGCGCGCAACGAACCACTTTTACTGGATCAATAACACCTGCTTTTACGAGATCTTCGTACTCTTCTTTGTAAGCGTTGAAGCCGTAAGAAGAGGTCTTGTTTCCAAGAACGCGATCGACAACGATAGCGCCATCAAGTCCCGCGTTCGTCGCGATTTGACGGATAGGAGCTTCGCACGCTCTCTTGATAATGAGAGCACCGAAACGCTCTTCTTCAGAGTAAGCGTCTTTATCAATCAGAGTCGAAGCCCGGAGAAGACCAGTACCGCCACCAGCGATGATACCTTCTTCAACCGCTGCGCGAGTTGCATTGAGGGCATCTTCTACGCGAGCTTTTTTCTCTTTCATTTCAACTTCTGAAGGAGCTCCAACGTGAATCACGGCCACACCGCCAGAGAGTTTCGCTAAGCGCTCTTTGAGTTTTTCTTTATCGTAGTCGCTAGTGGTCTCATCGATTTGAGAACGAAGAGTCGCAACGCGAGCTTCAATTTCTTTTTTAGCGCCAGAACCATCAATCACTGTCGTGTTGTCTTTATCAACAACGATGCGCTTCGCAGTTCCGAGATCATCAAGTGTGGCTTGCTCAAGTTTACGACCGATGTCCTCGCTGATGACGTTTGCACCAGTTAATACAGCGATGTCTTCCAACATAGCTTTACGGCGATCACCAAATCCAGGAGCTTTTACGGCAACGACTTGTAAGCCACCACGAAGCTTGTTCACAACGAGAGTTGCAAGCGCTTCGCCCTCAACTTCTTCAGCGATGATCAAGAGAGGCTTACGAGTTTCGGCAACAGCTTCAAGAATACCCACGAAGTCCTTCATCGAACTGATTTTTTTATCGTAGATAAGAACGTAGGCGTTCTCGAGAACAGCTTCCATTCTTTCGGAATTTGTAACGAAGTAAGGAGAGAGATAACCGCGGTCAAATTGCATACCTTCAACAACTTCGAGCTCGGTTTGAGCTGTTTTGCTGTCTTCGATAGTGATCACGCCTTCGCGGCCCACTTTATCCATGGCTTGAGAGATCATTTTTCCGATTTCTGGGTCGTTGTTCGCAGAGATAGTTCCAACTTGAGAGATTTCGTCGTTGGAGTTGATCGGTTTGCTGAGTTTTTTGAGCTCAGCTATTACTGTTTGTACGGCTTTATCGATTCCGCGCTTTACAGACATTGGGTTTTGGCCTGCAGAAACGATTTTTACGCCTTCGCGATAGATCGCTTGAGCGAGTACAGTTGCTGTTGTAGTTCCGTCACCAGCATCTTCGTTCGTTTTGCTTGCGACTTCTTTAACCATCTGGGCGCCCATGTTTTCGAATTTATTTTCTAATTCGATTTCTTTGGCGACAGTAACACCATCTTTTGTAATGAGTGGTGAACCAAATGATTTTTCGATAACCACGTTACGACCTTTAGGGCCCAACGTTACTTTTACCGCATCCGCGAGTGTGTTTACACCTTTGAGAATGGCTTTACGGGCGTCTTCACTAAAACGTAATTCTTTGCTCATAGTTCAATGTCTCCTTAAAAATTAGTTGATGACGCCGAGAACGTCGCTCTCAGTCATCATTAAAAGTTCTTCTGTTCCGATTTTGATTTCGGTTCCACCGTACTTGCTGAAAAGAATTTTATCGCCAACTTTGACTTCGAGAGGGAACACTTTTCCGTCTTCGTTGACTCGACCGTTACCAGCAGCAACGATTTCACCTTTTTGAGGCTTTTCTTTAGCGGTATCAGGAATAATCAAACCACCAGCAGTTTTTTCATCTTCTTTCATTCGGCGCACAAGAATACGATCGTGCAAAGGGCGAATGTTAACTCCCATATTTCCTCCTATAGAAATGTTTATGTCTTCGTAGTGGGCAATATGGAAATAGGCACACACCCTGTCAAGGTGACGACCTAAAAAAGATTAGATTTCAGGGAGTTTTTGCGTAGCGTTATCTTTGGGGGATTTGGAGAACTTCAATGGAACTTTTTTGTCTTTTTCCAAGGAGTTACGGTAAGCCATTAGAAGTTCAGCGGATTCGTCGGGAACCAGTTTTTTCACAGCTTCCTTAAACTCTTCGGGGGACAGATTTTTAAGGTACATCGAAAAATAATCCTGAACAGTCAACTGGAGGGCGACGTCCACATTAAAGCTCAACTTCTGCTCATCGGTCTTATTGACCTGCTCGAGTTTTTTCTGAGCCTCATGCACTCGCATGGACTTCCATTCGAGGAAACTTAACACCGCGGGTTTCTCTGCCACAACCTCTGGGGCGGGCGTCTGAGACCACGCCATAGAGGCTCCACCCAGCAGCACTGCCAGGATGAGGGAGGGGTAGAATGTGATCAGTCTAAGACTGAGCATAGGGGAACCTCGTTTTCACCAGTTGTGACTTACAAGATGTATACCTGCGAGGGGCTATATATAGGATTTGAATAAGGTTTTCAGCCCTAGAGTGACTCTTTTTGGCGAAAATCTCAGGCCGGAATGCCGCAAAAGGGACATGCCCCCATTGAATCGATCTGATCCTCAACCAGGACGGCCGCGGCCGTTTTTCCCATGGCACAAGAATTCCATAGGATGGCTTTGGAGGTTCAAATGATCAGACCGTTACTTGGAATACTTATCTTAGCTGTTAGTTTTTCAACTTCAGCACAAACTGTGGTTCTTGTAGAAAAAGAAACCCGCCCCATGAGTGGAATTGTCGAAGGCACGCAACTAATAAACTTCGAGGACTTTGTCACCGGGACACACGACTCGCGACTTATGATTTCGGTGCTTCGAATTCTAAAAAAGAAAAACCTGAATTTACCGACCGTCATGAACAAATCTAAAGAAGCGGTGGATCCGCAATTGGCCGAAGGAGCTTCGGGCTGGAGCATCGGAGCCTTAAGTAAAGCCCTTGCTGGCCACTACTACAAATCACCAACGACAATCGCGTTTCGCTTTTGGGTCGGTGGTGAATCCTTTGAATGTGGAGCTCGACTCAGCTTCCAGGATCCGGGATTCAAAGTGGTTAAAGAAGCAAAGATTAGGTGCCCTAACGAAATTCAGCAAGTCTTAGGCATAAACCCCGTCATCGAAGTCCAAGAGCAAGAGCACTTGCAGCTGATGTAACTGTGACTAAATTTTAATCTTTAAAAGCCCGCCTGAACTGCGGGCTTTTTTATTTGAAACCCAATCAAGATCTCGATACTCTCCTCTGTGCAACACTCGAGGAGCATCACGTGAAAACATTTAGTAAATTTTTATTGATCCAAATCGTCTTTAGCTTCCACTCACTGGCATTAGCCAATGTCGCCGGAACTCACTTGCAGACCTTCAATCCGACGATGGATGGCTTAGGATTTGTGACAGTGCACTCCACACAAACGCTCTCCCCCGGTGTTTTTAATTTTAGTTTTTTTACGAATTCTGCTTGGGACTCCCTTCCGTTTTACAAATTAGCTTTAGTTCCCGACCAACTGAATTACTCTGAACCCGATAACCGTCTATGGTCTGCCGATATTGGCCTTGCTTTTGGGGTCACGGAAAATTGGCAAATCGGCGTCGGTATTCCCATGGTTCTTGATCAATCTATGGATGCGTCGACGACTCTCGGAAGTTTTGACGACGATGGCGTTACTGAAATTAAGCTCCATACCAAATATCGTTTTTGGCAAAATGATTTCTTCTCTGCCGCGGGTGTCGCCTCAGCGAACTTTGATCGCATTAATAATAACCCCTACTCGGGAGCGGATCCTGGGGCGACATTAAATCTCGACACGGTTGGTGAGTATAAAATGGATGCCCTTCAAACGGTGGCTGTGAACATTGGTTACCGAATTCGTGATCAAGGGCAAACCATTGCCGATACCGGGGTGACTCCACTTTCTGACCAACTGACTTACTCCGTAGCATACTCCTACCTCCAACAACCGTGGAATATGAGTTTTATTTTTGAAATCTTCGGAGCATCGGCCGTGAAGAAAACAGCGCTTCCTGTGGATCGTCAACTGACGTCTCTTGAGGCACTCGCTGGCGCAAAATATAATATCGATCAATTTGCAATCCATGGTGGGTTCACTACTAAACTGATTGATGGTTTAGCTAATCCTGATTTTCGTATTTATTTAGGCGTCGGTTACACCTTCGGTCCTCTCTGGGCTGAAGCTGCGCCGGTAGCTATTGCACCCCCTCCACCGCCACCCACGGTGACCGTTGAAGAACAGCCGTCGGAAACCATCGTACTCTCTGCGATCAATTTTGCTTTCAATTCTAAAAATATGCACAAAGCTTCGCGAGTCGATTTCGAGCGTACCGCTGTGCAAATGGGTAAAAAGGCAGGAACGATTCGGAAACTCGTTATCGAAGGTCACACCGATAGTAAAGGATCTGATGACTACAATAAAAAGTTAGGACAAGGGCGCGCCAACACCGTGAGAGAAATCATTCTCTCCCAGCTTCCCCTTAAACCAGATCAAGTGACGGCCGTCGGTATCGGTGAGGATAAACCCATCGCGACCAATGATACCGAAGCCGGACGTGCAAAAAATCGTCGCGTCGAAATTAAGATTTACCGTGACCTCTAGAACAGGTCGGGAATAGGGTCGCCCGACCAAAGGCGACCTCGACCAAGTATTATGTTACGCCAATTGCCCGCGCTCTTCATCCTTCGCGATAAACCACTCAATTTAGGCTCGCTAAAAGCCGAAAAGATGGTGTGAAAGAATCCCTTATTAATTTTAGTCTTTTTATTACGGCGCTCGTGCTGAGCTCCCTTCTTATTGCCCCACAAGCTCGCCATCGACTCTTCACAACGATTGTGAACGAAGAAAGAACCATTCTCGCAACAATTCCATTTAGCAATGGCGATGAATTTTATAAGATTGTCAAAATTAAATCGGGAACCACAGTTTCTGTAGAAATCTATAAGCTGACGGCTTCGGCGGACTTTTCACTGATTGCTCTTTTCGAAATCCCAGATGCGCGCGATGTTTATTATGACATTAATTCCGCGCCGACAAATTTATTCTTAGCCCACCTTGATAGCGACGGCACTCAAGAGATCATTGTCCCGACAATGGGTCGCAATCTAGAATCGAAACTCAATATCATTAAGTTCAATGCGCAAACGAAGTCGTTTGCACACCACTCATTATAAAGTTTTTCCGGTCGCAGGCTCGATGGTGGGTTTCTTTTTAAGATCTCTCCACGACTTCCCCTCGCGCGCCTTTGAATTCAACTGAAAGGCCGTGACCGCCTTTGAATGGTCTTTATACGTCTCTGTAAAGACATGAGTTCCATCGTTTCGACTGACAAAGAATAAATAAGAAGTGGACTCCGGTTGGATGGCCGCTTCGATCGCTTCAATCCCTGGGTTTGAGATAGGCCCAGGAGGCAAACCGTTCCTAGTATACGTGTTATAAATGGTATCCGTCAGTAGGTCTTTTTTAGTGATATTTACAACGGGCGCCCCCGTCTTCACTTGGACTCCATACATCACCGTTGGATCCGTTTGTAAGCGCATATTTTTTTGCATCCGATTATGAAAGACCGACGAAATAATTTTTCTCTCAAACTCGGCACCGGTTTCTTTTTCGATGATAGAGGCCAGTGTAACGACTTCCTGTAACGTCCAACCCTTAGGAAGAGGCAACCCTAAGTTTTTAAATTTATCTTTAAATCTTTGAACCATTTGCTGAACAATGAGTTTTACGCCGTCAGCTTTGGTAAAAAAATAAGTGTCCGGAAACAAATAGCCCTCAAGACTGCTCGCTTCAATTCCAATTTGGCTTTTCACAAACTTCTTATTGGACACGAGCTGAATAAAATCCACGGCCGAGCACAGGTTTTGCTCCTCTAAAAACTTGGCGACTTCAAAGAGATTTGTGCCTTCCGGAATAGTAACGCGATAGCCGATGGACTTTCCACTCCGAAGGATCGTGAACAATTGGGCCATGGTTAGGTTTGCAGGGATTTCGTACTCTCCAGTTTTAATTTTTGTATGATGACCCATGGCTCGGGCCCAAAATACAAACATGTCCACCGAGGAAATCACTTCCTTGCTTTGAAGCTCTGCTGCCGTCATTCGTAAGGAATCCCCCGAACGAACCGTAACAATTCGTGGCGTTGTTGGGGGCAGCGGTCTTGAGAAGTATTCATACGTCTGCCATGAGGCGAAGGCCGCCAGAATAAATACTACAACAAATAGGTATTTAAAAAATTTCATTCACCCTCAACTATTTGGAGTCGTAATTCATTCCGGGAAGTACCGTCTTGGGATCAAAACCGCCTGTATCCTCCAGACAAGCCACGGGGACCGTACAGTAATAGACTGCAAAACTTCCCGTCGGACGATCGTTTCCAGATTTATCGCGCCCGCCGAAAGGGAGTTTTGAACTGCCGCCGTTGGTTGTGCGATTCCAGTTCACTAACCCACTACGAGCTTTGGTGTAGACCTCTTCGTAGACACTTTTTGTTTTTGAAAAGATCGAAGTGACCAGCCCATAGCCTGTTGAATTATTGATGTCGATGGCTTCCTGTAAATCACTGACCGTGTACAAAGCCACATTCGGGCCAAAAATTTCGCTCTTCTGATAAACAGAATTTTTATTCGGCTCTTTCACCGCGTAGATGCTCGGCGTGACGTAATACCCTTTTTGAGGAAGATCTAATTGTTTTCCACGCATAATCTTTTCGCTACCTTCACGGACCGCAATCTCTTGAAATCGGAGATAGGTATCTAAGGATTTGGCATTCACTAAAGGACCACTGAAAGGGTTTTTGCTCCAGTGATTGATTTCTAATTTTTTGGCAGCTTGATAAAAACGATCCACAAATTCCGGGTAAATGGACTTGTGAATAATAATTCGACTCGTGCAAGAGCAGCGTTGCCCGGCAGTCACAAAGGAGCCTATCAAACTTTCATAAATGGCCTTCTCAAGATCTGCATCTTGCCAAATGATCGAAGCGTTTTTACCGCCCATCTCTAAAGCTAAAAGTTTCCAGTAGTGATCCATCGTTCCCTGTTTGATCTTTAAACCGGTCTCATAGGAGCCCGTAAAAAGAATTCCATCGACATACTGATGTTCGACTAATCGACGACCTGTCTCCCCCATGCCTTGGACGAGATTAAATACTCCCGCAGGAAATCCCGCCTTATGGATGCACTCGGCATAAATTTGTGCCACTCCTGGCGTGAACTCCGAGGGTTTAAAGACTACGGTGTTCCCGGTAAGGAGGGCCGGCACCACATGACCATTGGGTAAATGTCCTGGAAAATTAAATGGACCCAGGACGGCCATCACCCCACGCGGCTTATGACGAACGCGACCTTTAACTCCCGGAAGAGCATTTTCAATTTCCATTTCTTTAATGAAGCTTAAGCCTTGCTCAATGGTGATCGGAATTTTATTAATCATCGCCGCAACTTCCGTCAAACTTTCCCAAGTGGGCTTCCCCGTTTCACGAGAAATAACTTCGGCGATTTTCTCCTTCGACCCTTCCAGCGTTGACTGGAGCTTTTTAAGCGCTGCGATTCGTTGATCTAACGATGTCACCGACCACTCCGTGAAGGCCTTCTTCGCGGCTTCGCAAGCCTGATCCACGTGAGTAAATTTGTAAGGAACAACAATGACCTGCTCGGAGAGATCTGCCGGGCTTTTATTGTCAATCACGCCATCTGGAGCTTCCGGTGCGACAAAACGACCCTGGATATAATCACCTAAATATTGAATAGAAGGCATAATCTTCTCCGTTCCTTTATTTACATTTTAGAGCAAAAAGCTTTTTTTCCAACAAATTGTTCAAGATGCTGTTCCCCAGTCGGGTTCAACTGAATTTTATCGCCATCCATCACCGCTAAGGTTTTACCGCAGGTGAATTGTCCCCGCTCATCTTCGAAGCCAATCATGGTTTCTGTTTTTAGTTTGCTCGTACCCGTGCTGACCGTGAGCCACTGCCCATTTTTAATCACAGAAACGTCCTTGAGAGGTGCGCTGTAGTGTGGACCCCCATCGAAGGGATCGACCTCGTTACGATATTTAAAACCAATTTTCTCGAGAAGGTAGCGTGCCGGACGAGTTTCGTCACCCACCTCTCCCATGACCAGACGAACTTTTGAATCTAAAAGACTCAGATAAATATCTTCTTCAGGGAAAAGCGTACGAATAAAATCTTTGTGGAGTTGGGAAAGTCGGTCGGCCTCGTGGTAAGTCATTCCTGTAAACCGACGCCCTAATGCCTCCCAAAACTCACTTCTTCCTTCGTCGGTGAGAGGAGGACTCAACTCACATAGAACTTCATCTTGGAAGCGCTCTGGATGCATTCCCATATAAATAAATCGACTTAAACTTAACAACCGCCCTAGTTTTTCGGGTCGACTGCGATACGCACGATCTAAGAGTAGTCCACCAATCTCTGTCGGCCCATTGGTGTCTTGCCCTAAGCGCAGTACGCTGTGAATAAAGCCCACGCCGAGCTGTGGACTGAATCTTTTCTTTTCGATAATTTTAAAAAAGTAATGGGGGTATTTTTCGTTGCCATGCTTAGCAATGATTAAACAGGTGCCAATCACCCGCTTGACCTCAAGATCCTCGAGGACGAATAAATATTCCGCGTCGTCTTTTTTAAGTTTACCTGCAAATGACTGAACACTTGTTTGGATTTTCTTTTTTAAAATTTTAGGCTCTGCCGGCAGATTCAATAATGTGAATTGCTTTGACAGCGCTAATAAATCTTCAAAATCTTCTTCTCTAATTCCTCTGACAATAAAACTCATGAGCAAATCCTTTGAATCACTCTACAGTAAAAATCTTCGGCGATTTGGAGGTCCGCCAGACTGACATGCTCCTCTGGAGTGTGTGAATTGTTTTGGCGATGCCCCGGTCCGAAAACGAGACATTCAAATCCCAGCTTACTAAAGACATTCGCTTCGTTAGTGACTGGGACTGTTTTCAATGTGGCCGCGGGAAACGTCGTTTGAATTTCCTTGAGACACAGCTGAGCAAAATCGCTCTTGGAAGTGTGAAACGGTTTTTTTACATCGAGGACACGAAAAACAGCATTTTGTTTTTTACAAACCGCGCCAAGTTCCGCCATCCACTGCGTGTACTGAGTCTCGGAAATGTGGGAAGACCAGCGCACGGCTCCTGTGATTAATATATGATCTTCGTTTGTACGAATCATTCCGATATTAATCGTTGGATTCGGCGGCTCAAAAGCCGCATCGGGGAATTTTTTAAACTCACCCTCAAGCTGCTTCACCTTTTCGTAGATCGCGCGAATCTTCTGAGGGCGATCATCTACTTTATTAGTGTCAAGATCGAATTCCAGTGCTGCTTGCGTAGGGATAGTGTTAAAACTTAAGCCTCCGTCGATGTTTAAAAGTGAAATTGTCTTGGGAAGCTGTAGAAGATATTCCAACATTTTGACGACGGCATTTTCTCCGAGCTCAGGATTCGATGAGTGCGCGGCTCGCCCCTGAAAGATTTTACTTTGCGATGATCCTGTCACTTCGTCTTCGCCCCACTCATCAATCACGCGGCCTTTATAAGGTATAATAATTTCGATTCGCGCTATGCCCTTGCTGGCGTAAACAATATTGAGATCCGTAGGCTCCCCGATGAGGGCCAAAGTGGGCTTGACCAAGCGTTCGCGAACCGCCTTGATCGCACCACGCATGTGTTGCTCTTCACCAAAAGTCCCAAGTAATGCCACGGAAGATTTTAATGGATTCCAATCGGTCTTTTTCATCGCAAAAAGCTTACATAAAAAATCGAGCTTTACATCCGCGCTTCCAAGCCCATAGATATGGCCACCGCGTATGGAGGCTTGAAAAGGATTAAATCCCGTCTTCGTCCATAGTGCAAAAGACCCTGGATCAATCGTATCTAAATGGTTTTGTAACATGAGTGCTTGCGGACGCGCGTTGGGTGTAATCACAATGTTAGCTTGCGACACACCGCCAGACACCTCTTCCACTACTTTTACGGTAAACCCCATGCCCTCGGCGAGCTTCTTTAAAAAATAAACGACCTCCACCGTCCCCTGTGTGGGAGTGCTCTCGATCGAAATAATTTTTTGAGCCGCCTCTAAAAAATCCAAGCTTATCCCTTCGCTATCTCGAGAATAGACTTTTCGAGAATGGCTGCCGCCGCTTGAATATCTTTTTCTTCGATAATTGCGGGGACGAGGAAACGGATACGCACTGGTTTTTTTCCGCAGGTGTAGCCCATAAGACCATTCTTGAACATCACCTTTACCAGCTGATTGACCTTCTCTTTATCTCCAGAAAAAGGAGTCACTGCGACCATCAAGCCCAAGCCATCTGGATCTTCAAGAAGCCCTTTGCAGCTTCCCTGAGCCAACTTGTTAAGTTCAGAAACAAACGTTTTGTGGATCTTTTGAATTTTTCCATTTTCGCCAAAATACGTTCCATCATCGACTTCATTGAGAACGGCGATACCCGCGCTCATCGCGACGGTGGCCCCGGCAAAGGTGCCCGCAATCAAACCAGGTTTGGGGTTGTACTCGGACGTGTATAATGTGGCACCAATCTGTGCGGTTTTTGCTATTGTGCAGAGATCGACGTATTCCGAAAATCCCAATGTTTGAAACGCAAAAGCTTCACCCGTGCGCAGAAATGTTTGAACTTCATCGGCCCAAATGGCGATATTGTTTTTTCGGCACTCCTCAAAGATCGGTTGAAAGAAACTCAGGGGAGCCGATCGATAACCACCTTCTCCAAGCATCGGCTCAAAAGAAAATGCTGCAATTTGCCCTTTGTACTTATCGATATGAGCCTTCATTGCTTGCAAAGATTTATCGGCACTTTTGGGATCAAATTTATCGTAAAAAGGAATTCGCAGAACTTCGTTGTAATCGGGTAGGCCCTGTTTGTACTCGGGATTATCTGTCAGTTCCGCCATCATTGTCGAGCGGCCCGAAAAAGCGTTTTCCATTCCTACAATGTATTTTGCGGGAGAGTTTTTTTGTCGCGCCATCTTCAGCGCGTTTTCGTTGGCCATAGTTCCGCACGTTGATAGCCAAACGTGTTTAAGGCGACTTCCCTTGGCCATGTTCACTAATTTTTTAGAGATCTGTACGTACTCTTCTCCGATTTGTAAGTGCCCTTGATTCACGACATCTTTGATCGAGCCCTCGAGAGACGCCTGGAGAACTTTAGGATGAGAGTGGCCCAACACGTGAACACCAATCCCGTTAATCAAATCTAATTTAACACTTCCGTCTTTTAATAACACGTAGGGTCCACGTCCTAAGCCTGAGCTAATGTAGGACCAGTAAAGTGGCCGCCCACGAAATCCCGCGATCTCGTCCATCTCGTGCTTAAAGGTCTCTGCGAATTCGGGCTGGGGTGGGCGAACGGCTTTAATGTCCTCGACGGATTTACCGATTTCACTCACAATTTTCTGAATATGGTCTTGAATAGATTTTTGATTTACTTTTTCTGCAAACACACTCACTCCTTAGGCCGATTTTTTTGCCAGTGACGGTGAAAGGACTTCACTTCGCCTGGGTCCTTAATTAATATAGCTTTCTATGTTACCCATTTTTATCTTTCTGACACTGACATTCTCTCACGGAAGCGACCTTCCGTACACTGTTGGTGACAGCCAAACCGACTCTGTTTTCACTCAAGCACTCCAGACTTTCAAGGCACAGGAGTACGCAAAAAGCAGGGACCTTTTTAAGACACTTTTAACCCAAAATCCTGACGATAAAGTCCTTCTCTACAACCTTGGGCTAGTAGAATTTTCAGAAAGTCGCTTTGGCGCTGCACTCGGCTACTGGCGCAGAGCGCTATGGATTTCTCCAGGCTACTCGCCGGCTCTGGAGGGCGTTTCCCAGCTCCATAAAAAGCTCCCCATCACCAACGATCGCTCATTTTTAGAGTCTTTGTATTTGCGATTTCCCCCTTGGTTATTTCTGGGAGCTTCTTGTTTGTTGCTATTGAGCTGTGGGTATCTTTCCATGAGTAACCTGCAAAAAACAAAAAACGATAGGCCCGCCAATTGGTTCTTGCCGTCATCATTCGGTTTGCTGTTTTTAGGCGCAGTCACCGTCACCACTCATTACTTTTTTATTTTTGCACAGGAAGAGCACGCGACCCTCATTGAGGGGAACACCGCACTGTACTCTTCACCCAGCGAGAGCGCTCCGTCGCTTGTGAACTTGCCCGAGGGTACAGATGTGTTGATCCTTCGCAAACAAGAGTCCGAAGACCCTAAGAATCAGTGGATTCAGGTCAAAAAGTCTTCGATTCAGGTCGGTTGGATTCAAAAGGATAAGATTTTTATCCATTCCGGTATATAGCTCCTCCAGTCTCTATAAGTTTTTTGACTTTACCACGCCCAATAAATACACTGCAGAGCGATGGCAAAGTCTTTTTATTTTTACATTCTCATCGTCTTCATCTCCGCCGGTTGCGTGACTGAGCCGAAGGTGAATCTAAATTCCGCAGAAGGTCTCTTTACTCTAGGTGAGTTTTACGAAAAACAAGAGCGCTACGAGGAAGCCATTAATCAGTACAAAACTCTTTCGAACAAATTTCCGTACAGCAAACTTGCGCCCGATGCGGAATTGCATGTGGCCGACTGCTATTTTAAAAAAGAGGAATTCCCAGAAGCCTTCAATTCCTATCGCACGTTTAAAGAACTTCACCCCCGTCATCCACGCAGCGATTATGTGACCTTTCGAGCTGCCGAAAGTTTGCGCGAGCAACTTCCGACCACAGTTGATCGTGACCTCACCAATGCGACTCAAGCGATCTCTTATTACGATGAAATTCTGACTCACTATTCACGCTCACAGTACGAACCTGAGGCCAAAGAAAAGCGCTTTAAGCTGGTGCAAATGTTGGCTGATAAAGAAGTCTACATCGCCGACTTTTACTTTGGACAAAAAAAATATATGAGCGCACTGACTCGTTATGAACAATTTCTCCAGTCTTATCCACAGAACTCCAGAGTTCCGCACGTATTGCTCAAGGCCGCATCTTCCGCGAAAAAAGCGGAAATCCCAGACAAAATGCAAATTTATCTCACCCAACTTCTCAAGGACCATCCCAATTCTAGCGAAGCCCAAACCGCCAAGGGAGGATTGTGATGCTAACGGAACGCCAAGAAGAACTGATGAATACCGCTCGTGACCATTTTACAAAAGGTCATTACCGATTGGCCGAGCCCCTTCTTATGCAATTGCAAAGCGACGGAGCCCAAAATCCAGAAATCCCTTACATGTTAGCGACAATCACATTTGACCGCGGAAATCTTAAACGCGCCATTCAGCTCTTTAAGGCATCTCTAGAAATTGATCCCGAATTTACCGATTCCAGCGTCGGCTTATCGATCATTTTAAATGACCTTGGAAAATACGACGAGGCCAAAAAAGTTTTCGAAACGGCGTATTCAGCGATGAAGCGTAAACAGCGTGGCGGCGAAGATACCAATCTTAAAGAGAAATTGGCGCGCAAGCACGGCGAACTTGGAGATATGTACTTCCTGGCCAACATGTTTTCGGATGCCTGCGAACAGTTTAAAAAGGCGATGGAGTTAGCTCCGAATATCAGTGAATTTTCTCGTCGCCTCGGCGAAAGCTCTATGAAACTTAATAACGACGAGCAAGCCATCAGCGCTTTTGAAAATTCTCTCTCGAGCGATTACAAAGTGGATACCCACTTAAAACTGGTCGAAGCCTATGAAAAGACCGGCAAGAAAGATCGTGCCCTTTTTGAGCTTGATAAAATGCAAATGAAAAACGGAACTCTTCCAGAAATCGATTCTTGGCGCCAGCGCCTGAATGATTTGAATTTGTGAGGTAATGTATGGCTCAGCTTAAAGAAAACATGACCCAGTTGATTACTGCCAAAAAAGTGCAGGAAACGGTTTTTCGTCTGGCCAAAGAAATTGAAATTGATTATCACGGGCGGGAAATTATTTTTATCTGCCCTCTGAAGGGTTCATTATTTTTTGTGGCTGATCTCATGAGAAATATCAGTCTTCAGCAAAAAATCGATTTCGTCTACTTGAAGTCCACCGAAAAAGGGGGCGCCGTCCAAATTCTAAAAGATATTACGATCAATATTACCGGCAAGAATGTCATCGTTGTGGAAGAGATCATAGACGCCGGCCGCACGCTCAGCTTTTTGCTAGATCGCTTGGGCTCTGCGCGACCAGCTTCTCTCAAGGTGTTAACTCTATTAGATAAGCCCGCTCGCCGCGAGCTTCCGCTCAAGCCCGACTATACCGGCATGACAATTGATGATCGTTATGTCGTCGGTTATGGCATGGATTCCGACGAAATCGGCCGCAACTATCGCGACATCTTCTCATTCAAAATGTAAATCGGTACCGGGTACCGATTAGGATGCTTTTTTAGTTCTCGAGAACAGTGACAGGTCATAGGTGATGCCCGGGTTTTTAGAGTGCAATGCTTGGTGTACAAATTGCGGCACATGTCCTGTGGAAATATGTTCCCCGATCACACGAGATTCATCTATTCCTATCTTTTTAAAGTAGAAAATATCTTTGAACTCTAACTTTCCATTCCGATCTTTCACAGCCTCGCAGATGCGGGACACTTTACGACTTCCATCTTCGAGACTCTCCAGATGGACAATAATCTCGAAAGCGTTATCGAGAAATTGATGGACTCCTTGACTATCAAGTCCCACTTTTCCGATTTTTGCTAGGCATTCCAACTTTCCAAATGCGTCTTCAGGAGAGCGGCTGGCGGCACCACACACCACTGTATTTTCGGCCGTCGCACGAACCAGGGGCCACACCTCTTGGTCCTTAAGATTTTCCACGACCACTATCTCGGGATGCATATGACCGATCGTTTCTAGTAGATCGGCACTGTTTTGAGAATGGACGTAATTATACTCTGACCCTTCCGTATGATAGGGGTTAGGACCGAAGTGCAAAATTCTTAGGCGCGGAGAGATGACTGCGGCTAATGCGGAGACGAATTGAGTTCTCCCACTGTCAGTAGAACCACACACCAGAACATTGCGTCTACAACCTACGACTGATTTTAAAAAATCATTCATCTCTGGGTTGAGGGACCCATACTTCGTCAGTAAGTCCAAACTCACGGCGTGAAACTTCATCGCGGAAATCACAAAGTAAAATTTGCCTGCAGATTCATGAACATTAAACGCAAACTCTGATCCTTTATAGATCAGCTTATAAACACCCGCCTCTAAACGCTCTGGCGTATCCACCCCATATCTTTTTAAAAGATACAGTGCCGCTTTATTTAGCGAAGACGCCGATACAAAGTTAAAGAACGTTTTCTGAATCTGACAATTCTCCTCGATAAATATATCCTCCGGGCCGTTGATCATGATTTTAGAGACCTGCATTTCTAGCAAATCTTCTATAGGACCACCGGTGAACTCCTCACAGTAAATCATCTCGACCAGTCGAGCCTTCTGATCTAAATTCATTTGCAATGCAAAGTTTTCTTTTTCTAGCTGGGTGTAAAGCTCTTCACGAGGTTCAATTGTTGAACTCGCCAACGACTGTGACATCGCTTTACGAAACTGAAGCACCGTTGCGTTTTTAAAAAGACGTTGCCGAATTTCTTGGGGGTAACGCCGTTTAAACTCAATGTAAGATTCAAGCATCGTATTAAGAGCAAAAGGCTGTGGGGCCGTATCTTGAAAGTAAACAGAGAATGCGAAGTTATCTGCATCCATAACTAAACGATTAATGGACATCTCATCGGCAGGATAAAAACGGATGAGATTTTTCACCACCGCAATAAACTCGTTGTCGTCGAGGGCCGCCGACCAGTTACTGTGAAAATAAATGTGCCAGATGCGAACCCGATTTTCAAAATGAGGTTGAGTGATCTCCTCCTTAGCAACGTCTTGGCTTAAGAGGGTAAACCAACAGGGTTCCCCATCTATACTTCCACTAAAATTTAAGCGAAGTTCTTTACGAGTCTCGTCATAGTTGACGGACTCAAGGAAATCTTCACAATCGATTTCTTTTTTGAATTTTTCTAGCCACTGTACATAATTGAGCTTTACGGACTTGGTCCCCTGCGGATTCTCCAGCGTCGATGGCGAAGAAACTTCTTTTTCGGGTTGTACGAGATCCATTACCCCAACCGCCTGAAGGTCCGCATCGCGGCCTGGAGCGGTGACCTCTGTATTTCGTTTCTCGTTGATAATTGTCAAAAGCTTTCCCTCAATCAAAGGGGAAAGATGATGAATCACATGGTCTACACCTTCGGCAGCGGGAAAGACTCCCCAAAAATGACAAAAGAACTCAAAATATCCGGATCGGTCTTTTCGTTGAAGAGAGCGGCTAATGTTTTCGCCGAGTTCTGCGGTCAGAAAATTTGAAACCGTCTCAAAATCCGCCTGAGAGAGAGGAATCTCCGTATTGATCTTTAGCGTAAAAAACCACTCGTGCTTAATGGTTTCAAAGTTGTCTTTTTCCATGTCCTCTCGAGGAACATTTTTAGTTAAAAACGAGAGATCGTAGTGAGCCGAATTGATCTTACCGGCAAGCTCTATCACAAGAGAATTGTGGTTCTCTTCGTGATATCTCACCGCGCCGAGCGCCGAAATGTTTTTAAGTTTGGATTTCCACTGTCTGTACCATGCGTGATAGTTCATGGAGGTTCTCCTCAAGTCTTTGATTTATATCGACTTTTTAGAGAAAAAAATGAAGCCTGGAATGCGGTGAATTCAGGCTTTAGGTCGTGAGATCTCAGGACGTGCGTCGAGTTTTTTGCAAATAAAAGCCACAACAGAAAATTCAAGCGCAATGATCAAGGCCGTTATTCCATAAGTTAACGCCTTCGGTTCCAAAAACTCAATACGCCCAAAGTGCGACATAAAAATATGAACCCCACAAATCGGGAGCCCGCAGGCAAAAATCTTCCACCGCGCTTGCGAAGACAAGTCTTTGAATGCAGAAAAAAACAATGTCGAAATGAGGGGCCATAACCCTAACATCCACACCGGCGGAATCGTCGGTGTGAACTCATAATAAAATGTTCGCAAATTCATATTCAAATATTCAAAGAAAAAACCCAAACTAAAACAGGTGATGGCTTTGATAAGATCCACGCGATGGCGACGAGAAACAAAGCCAAGATTGAGAATGACCGCTAGAAATGAGACCACTAGGCCCAAATCGTTATTTCGCAATACTGCTGCGATAAGAAACCCCAGCAGGCCGGCGAAAAAAATGCTGGAATTTAATAACTGAGCTTTAGACGATGTGGCCGACAAGGTCATAATCGTGGCTGCTCGTGATTTTTACATTTACGATTTCACCGACTTCAGCATGACCCTCGTTAATAAGCACAACACCGTCAATGCCTGGAGCCTGTTGGGAAGTACGGCCCTGCATGAGAAGTTCTGTCTCCTCACACTCGCCATCAATGATCACCGGAATGATTTGACCAATATACTTTTTGTGATTCTTTTTGCTGATCGACTGTTGCGTCTTCATTAATTTATGAAAGCGCCGAGCTTTTTCTTCTTCGCTCACTGTCTGCACCATCTTGGCTCCTGCCGTTCCCTCTTGAGGAGAGTAAGTAAAGCAGCCCACGCGATCAAACTTTTGTTCTTTAACGAATTCGACGAGTTCGTTAAAATCCTCTTCCGTTTCTCCAGGAAAACCAACAATAAATTGAGTGCGAATAATCGCTTCGGGCATAATTCGTCGGATATTGTTCAAAGTTTCTTCGATCTCGGAGCGGACCATTTTACGATTCATGACTTTCAACATATTGTTACTAATGTGTTGAAGAGGCATATCGAAGTACTTCACTAGATTCGGACGCTCTTTCATCGGCTCAAGAACATTCACATCTAAACCATCTGGATAAAGATACAACAGACGGATCCAGTCTAAACCCTTAATGTCCGAGAGAGCTTTTAAAAGTTCGTAGGGAGAATCCGTCACTGACTTATCTTTGCGCCGGAGATCCCAGCCATAATCAGTAAAATCATGGGAGATCACATTGATCTCTCGAACTCCTCCCGCCACAAGAAGCTTGGCTTCGTTGACGATCGCGGAAACCCGGCGAGACTGAAGATTTCCACGAATTTTGGGAATCGCACAAAACGAGCAGCGTTTTAAGCAACCCTCTGAGATTTTAAGATAGGCTCGGTAAAATGGTTCTGAATTCACCCGGGGCGTGTTTTCTTCTTGGAGATAGGTCGGGAGATTAAAATACTGTCTTTCGGCCTCACCCTGTTGACGTGCCTTAAGAATCGTAGAAATTTTTTGGAATTCTCCTGAGCCCACAAAAACATCCACCTCTGGAAGGTCATTGACGATCTCGTCTTTGTAACGCTGGGGAAGGCAGCCCGTTACAACGAGGTTTTTTAATTTCCCTGTTTGCTTGTACTCGGCCGCCTCAAGAATTTTTGAAATCGATTCTTTTTTAGCGTCGTCGATAAAGCTGCACGTGTTCACGATAATTGTTTCCGCTTCATCAACTCCGTCGGTAATCTGATATCCGTCCTTCATTAAGGATCCCAACATCATCTCGCTATCAACGAGATTTTTGGGACAGCCTAAGCTAATCATGTGGACTTTATGAGTGGGAGAGGAGGCAATAGCAGTCTTCATATATTTGTAATCACATCGGCATCTTTAGGCGGAGAATATTTAAGTAAACTGTCTGCCACAGAGCCATTAAAAGACACTTTACTGAATTCATAATTAGTTTCGTTATCCAGAGAGTCCCAATATTTTAAACTTAAAATTTTCTTGGCCTCGGTATCGATCACCACTTGGGCTCGACGGAATTCCACACTTTTTTTATCGGGAGATAAAAAGTAAGTCACTCGGCCTCGCTCCACAGAAGTACCAGTCACCTTGAAATATTTAAGAACTCCCCCTTCGGTCAATAATTGCAGTAACCCTTGTTGTCGCGCGCGGTCCGTGTTCATGGGAACTTTCACGACTTGAGTTTTAGCGCCCTTAAATTCTTTAGGTGGTGGCGTGACCATCCATAAATGTTGGCCATCGGCGACGATCGTTGATTTGTCTTTGCTTTCATCTTTGGTCTCGAGCTCCAAACGAAACTTGCCTTTGCGGATCCAGATTTTTCCCGCAGCAGACTTTGTTTGCTCGAGCGCAGCGATGCGATCGGTTTTCTGCACATCCATAATGATGGATTTTGATTTCTGATATTTAGCATCCACTTCTTTGAGAGTGTTCACTTGTTCGATATCGCCCGCATCCACAGATTTCTCTGCAGCCGAAGAGGTCAGAATGAGTATGGAAACTAAAAGGCTGAACATTTTGAAATTTATACCAAAGGCCCTCTGAGACCTCAACCAAACCCTTCGGAAATGGAAAACTTTCTCACTCATTGGACTCTAATCTCCCTCATATCGTTTAAAAGCGAGCGTCAGGGCCCCATAATCTTTGGGTTTTCCCAAGGCTTCCCATGCGGCTTTCGCCGTCGCCCCAGACGTGTAAACATCATCGATAAAAAGCACCTTTTTTTGGTGAACTCCCTCGATGTGCAGAGGGATCGCCTTTCGACTGAGGAGGCGATCGGCTCGATTCATTAA
The DNA here is from genome assembly GCA_019750295.1 of Bdellovibrionales bacterium. NCBI lineage: Bacteria > Pseudomonadati > Bdellovibrionota > Bdellovibrionia > Bdellovibrionales > Bdellovibrionales bacterium. Next base: position 51,675 of record JAIEOS010000007.1, read on the forward strand.
TTTATAGTTTTTTAAATCGTTTTTGAGATAAATCGGGTTGAGCTGGCAGCTGAGAAGGTCACTGAGCTTCTCAGCAAGAATTCTTGTATGGTCGTAGACCATCCCTGGGCGAGTCACGTAGACAATATGATCTGCGCTCACTTGGGAAAGAGGCACACGCACGATCAGTTTCTCCAGGAGTTCTATTTTAAAATTCACCATTTCCCGAGATTTGAGAGTGTAAATGAGCTTGGGAAGCACCTCCGATACCGGGGTCCAAGTCCACAGGTAATGGTGGATTCCATCAAACTCTTCCGGATAACGAGAGCGTAAACGTCGCGGAGATCTGAGCAAGATTTCCTTCCAACAGTTTTCGCAAAAGAGCTCATTCCCCCACCATCGACTTGCACAGATCAAACAGGATCGAAACCATTTCGTCATAACAATGATGGAAAGCAAAAATAAAACCGACGCTGAGACTCAACACCGCCGATCCCAACGCTATTGTACCGGAATCGCAGCCCGATCTTTGTATATTGAGTTTGTTTCTAGATGAACGTGGGAGAGCGGTGGTCGTAGGGCTGGTGTTAATTGCTGAGTTTCAAGTTACAACGTGGCGAATAATTTATTAATAATTTCAATTACTTACAGCTCAATTTTCGTCGGCCTAAGACTATTGACTCTAAAGTCATATCGGAATTTACTCCATTTCTTGTTTAAAGATTTTGACCTGCTTGGCCAGTCAGCTATTCTTTAGGGATACGATATGAAATCACAAAAATCGGGAACTGAACTCACTCTCATAATCGCGGCGCTTGGTGTTGTTTTCGGAGATATCGGAACCAGTCCACTCTACACGTTGCGAGAAGCCTTCACCGGGCACGGTGGCTTGGATCCGTCGGCATTTAATGTTCTCGGCGTACTTTCTTTGATCATCTGGACTATTGTTCTTATTGTTTCGTTGAAATATCTCTTATTCGTCATGAAGGCGGACAACAAAGGCGAGGGCGGAATCCTGGCTTTGACCGCTCTAATCTCTTCGCTCCGTCCCTCGGAGGGATTTCGTCGCGCCCCCATTCTTCTCCTTGGTCTTTTCGGCGCGGCTTTGCTTTTTAGCGACGGCGTGCTTACGCCGGCCGTTACCGTTTTAGCCGCTGTCGAAGGTCTACAGATTGCAACTCCACTCTTTAAGCCGGTGGTCGTTCCTATTGCTATCACTATTCTTGTATTGCTTTTTTGGGCTCAACACTATGGCTCCGCAAGAATTGGATTAGTTTTCGGCCCCGTCATCACTGTTTGGTTTTCGGCTCTGGCGGTCCTCGGGATCTCTGGAGTTTTAAAAGCCCCGGAAGTGCTTCAAGCATTTAATCCCATCTATGGAATTGAATTTGCGCTTCAACAAGGATGGCACATTGTCCATGTTCTTGGTGCTGTTTTCCTCGCCGTCACCGGAGCTGAGGCGCTTTACGCCGACATGGGACACTTTGGTCCTTCGCCGATTCGTAAAGGTTGGTACTATGTGGCCTTTCCGGCTCTCATTTTAAATTACCTGGGGCAAGGCGCTTTGATTATTACGGATCCCACAGCTATCACCAATCCCTTTTATTTCTTAGTGCCGAGCTGGGCCTTGTATCCAATGGTGATCCTCGCGACATGTGCCGCAGTAATTGCCTCGCAAGCCCTGATCTCTGGAGTGTTTTCGATCACCCAGCAAGCCATTCACCTCGGCTACCTGCCGCGAATTCGTGTCGTTCATACGTCGGACGAAGCTCGAGGCCAAATTTACATGCCTCATGTGAATTGGGCCCTACTTACTTTTACAGTTTGGCTGACGATTGAATTTAAATCTTCCAGCGCCCTCGCCTCGGCTTACGGCATCGCCGTATCACTGACCATGCTGATCACTACATTTTTAGCCTGCTTAGTGGCCTATCGCATGTGGAAGCTCAACCCTATCGTTATTGGGATCGGCTTTGTCCTCATGATGGGTGTTGATCTTATTTTCTTCTTCGCGAACTCTCTTAAAATTCATGACGGAGGATGGTTCCCTCTCGCATTAGCCTCGGTCCTTTTCCTAGTCACAACGACTTGGAAGACCGGAAGAATTATTCTCTTCGAATACATGAAGAGCCATACAATTCCGTTCGATACTTTTGTTGAGCAAATACAAATTAGACCGCCGGCCAAAGTTCCCGGCACTGCAATTTTTATGACGGCGGAGACCTCGGGAATTCCGTTGGCGCTACTTCATAACGTGAAACACAACAAGGTTCTCCATCAAAAGAACATTTTCCTGACGATTCGTGTAGAGGAAGTCCCTTACGTTAAAAAACAAGATCGTTTGGAAATCACCAAACTCAAAGACGGATTTTCTCGCTGGATCGCTCATTACGGATTTATGGAAAAGCCCGACGTGCGCGACGTCTTTGATGCGTCTCATGACCAGTCCAATTTAATTAAGATGGAAGATGTGAGTTTTTTCCTTGGAAAAGAGACCATCATCGCCACTCATAATCGAGGCATGGCCATTTGGCGCGAAAAGCTCTTCTCGTTTATGACGAAAAACTCCGAAGCCGCGATCATCTTCTTTAATATCCCTCGACACCAAGTCGTCGAACTCGGCGTCCAAATCGAACTTTAAGTTCTTTTAAAAAGAGGCTTCCATTTTGTAGTAGGTATCGTACTGATAGTTTTGCACGATGGCCCCCGACGGAATCCGCCGGGCAATAAGAATCACACCAAAGATATCAGGACCTGCGCCCGCTAAATTTGCGATGGCCGCAACAAATGCGTAGAAGTTGAAGGTGACTAAACAGTAGATCAATAATGGTACTGTGATTACAAATATAGGCGCTAATAAGCAGATCATATAACGGCGCTTAGAGAGCCGGCCGATAAATACGGCAGCCATGCACATTTTCCTCGGTAATATGACAAATGACGATTGAGAACTCAATCCTCGATCGGGGTAAGAAATAATGTGGGCCAATTCATGAACGATAAATACTCCACAAAGTGTCAGAAAAACGAGTCCGTGGTTGACTGGTGCTGTCTTTTTCGCCGCAAGCATTTCGTCGCGCAGATAGGTCAAAAATAAAAAAGTCACGATCATGGCAAGGAGGAGCCCCATCGCAGAACCAATAAGAATGTATATATTGAATGAAGGCTCTTTATGTTTCGTCCACCCCGGCTCTTCTTGGTAAAATTGAGGGCCGGTAGGAATTTGATTAAAGATGATCTTCACGAAGAAAATACCTGGTGGAATGATACGTCTGCTGTTCGTAAGTGCGAACCAAGGCTCCCTTAGGGACACGATTATAAATCACCCACACTCTCATCATATCCCCTCCAGAGGCAGCAAGATTTGCGACGGCGAGAATTACAACCACTTTGTTGGGTTCATACATGCAAATGCCTAATGGAACAATCGAAAGAAAAAAAAGCGGCCCCACCAACGCCAATAAATAATTCCATCTCGTTATGCCTTCGAGATGCGCTACAAATAAAACGCCTTGTTTAGGTATAAAAGCCATAATTGATTTTTCAGAAAAGCCCCAATGGGGAAGTAATACTAAATGGATAATTTCGTGAATGAAATTTACGGCAAAAAAACCAAATACTAGTAGGCCCACCTGAACAGGTGTGACCCTCGCGGCCCTCAGCTCCGCTTTATAAAAATGTGTAAAAGCCAAAAGTACGATGAATCCAATGGTAAAACCAATCACCATTCCCCATCGAAGCTGTATGTTAAAGTCTGGTTCGAGAACTCGAACCCAATCTGAACTGTTCTCATAAAATTTTTTTTGGACGGGTAACTCGTTAAAATAGAACTTCATCGACTACTCGTTGTGATAGGGGATTTTATTAATGATCGTGAAGGCGCGGTAGATTTGTTCGAAGAGCATCGCGGCCGCCACGTGATGGTTCATGACCATTGTGGATAGTTGTAAAGTCATATTAGCGCGCTTCTTAATACTGACATCTAATCCGTAGGCACCGCCCACAATAAAAACAACTCGTCTTGAACCGATCGTGTCTTTATAGTGTTCGATTTTTTTTGCAAATTTGATGGATGACAGCGCTTCTCCGCGCTCATCGCAGACAACGACAACATCATTCGATTCAATTTTATTAAGAATGTTTTCCGCTTCCTTTTGGATCTTTTTTTCGAGATCTTCTCGCGATTCACGGAACGGTTTGATCCATTGGATTTCGAATTTAGCGTAAGGTTTAATTTTTTTACTGTAGTGGGCGGCCAGGAGATTGAACCAATCTTCCTTTTGATCATTGACCGCGATACACACCACTTGCATGCTTAGGCTCGAGTGTTTTCGTCAGCGCTCTCGCTTTTATCGCGTAATTGCATGTCGACGCCGTTTTTCCACAAGCTTTCCAGACTATATTCCATTCGGACATAATCGTAGAAGAGGTGGATGATCAATTGACCGTAATCGATCAAGACCCAACGTCCTTCTTCCATGCCCTCGATACTGAGCGGGCTTAGGCCGTACTGATTTTTCACTTCTTTCGTTAATGATTCGCCGAGGGACTGAGTTTGCCGTTTGCTTGTGCCCGAAGCGATAATCACATAATCACTGGAAGCTGTTCCCAACTTGGCGAGATCATATCCTCTAAGGTTAAGTGCTTTTCTTGAGAAAAGCACATCCCCGCAAAACTCCGTGAAGTTTTTAAAATCCCCAATTTTGGGGCCAATCAGAGGATAAAGATTGTTTTCTTTAATGTACTCTTCGACTTTCATATCGAGGAATTTTTCTACCCCACGACCCGTCTTTAAAAGTTTACGGATTTCGGTGGAGGCGATGTCTAAGCCTTTGACTCGCAGGAACTCCACAGAACGTCCCGTAGTTAAGGCGATGTAATTGCGATCAATGGCACCCACATACTTTTGCAAAGGTTCCGAGAGATCTTCTTTCGTCGCCGGAAGTAAATTCCCTGGGCGACTCACCACGATCAGGTTACAGCTCTCGAGGATGGTTTCGAAATTTTTCCAGAGATGAAATTGGTAGAACTCGTCAAGACCGATCACCAAATGGATCTGTTGAGGTTCGTACTCTTTAAGATAAGTTTTAATTGTGTCGACAGTATAGCTCTTGCCGCCGCGCTTGATTTCTTGATCGTCCACGGCAACGTTGTCGAAATCTGCGACCCCAATTCTTGCCATTTCAAGGCGTTGGCTCGCTGATGGGATTTCTTGCGCTTGTTTGAGGGGATTTTGCGCGGCTGGGACCACAAAGACCCGGTCAATTTTGCTTTTTTCCAAAATGCTTTGGATACAATAGATATGACCCATGTGAAAGGGATCAAAGGTGCCACCATAAATTGCGATAAGATCGTTATTCATTCTATAAATCCTTGTTAAACACGATCTCCGTCAACTTATTCACAAGCTGGGGGAGATTCAATCGGGTTGCCGCCGAGATTTTAATAATTTCTTTAACGCCTTTTTTTCTAAACATCGCTTCGAGCTCTTCGATGCGATCCGGAGAGGTGGCGTCGACTTTATTGAACACCACCACCTGAGGACGTTTGGCGAGTGGTTTGTACCAGTCGTACTCGGCGTTCACCTGATCATATTTTTCGAGTTCCTCATTGATGTCGGCAAAGTCTTGCCACACATCGCGATTTGAGAATTCGCTCACATCGAGGAGATGCACAAAACAACGTGTGCGCTCGATGTGTTTCAAAAACTTGTGCCCTAACCCTTGGCCCTTGTGCGCGCCCTTAATCAATCCAGGAATATCGGCGATGACGAAGTTTCTTTCGACATCAATCACGACGACGCCCAATTGAGGATTTAGCGTCGTGAAGGGGTAGTCTGCGATAATCGGACGAGCAGCGGTCACGGCAGAAACCAGAGTTGATTTTCCTGCATTCGGGAAACCGATAATTCCTACATCTGCAATCACCTTAATTTCGATGATGACTTCTCCACCCTGACCCTCTTCGCCGGGCTGAGCGTGCATCGGAGCTTGGTTGACGCTATTTTTAAAGAACGTGTTCCCTTTACCGCCACGGCCACCTTCGTAAAGAATAAAATCTTGTTCCGAAGGGAGATCCGCCAGAAGGTTACCTTCGAGATCTTTGACCATCGTTCCCACTGGAACTTCGATGATCATATCCATGCCGTCAGCTCCGGTCATTTTTTGATAGTCGCCAGGTTGTCCATCGGGGGCACGAAGCTCCTTTTTTCCCTTATAGGCGTAAAGGGAGCTGGTGTTTCGAGTCGCGCGAAGAACGATATGTCCTCCACGGCCGCCATCACCGCCATCGGGGCCACCGCGAGGAATACCAGATTCTCGACGAAAGCTGACCTTACCTGGTCCACCATGGCCGGAGTGCAATTGAATTCGAATTTGATCTACAAACTTCATGAAATTCGATCCCAGCATTTAAGAAAGCGCTGGGATCTCCATTGGAATTGGGACGGGCGAAAGAAAGCTAGGCAGTTTTAGCTGCGCTAGTGCTTGGATACACACTAATTTTAAATTTTTGCTTAGTGATTCTCTCAAACTTAACTTGTCCTTCGATGACAGAATAAATCGTGTGGTCACGACCCATTTTTACGTTGTTCCCAGGATGATATTCTGTTCCACGTTGGCGAACGATAATTGTACCAGAAGAAACATTCTCACCACCAAAGCGTTTAACACCTAAGCGTTTACTTTGACTGTCGCGACCGTTCTTCGTACTACCCGCTGCTTTTTTCGATGCCATACATTCACCTCTTGTTTAATACCTAATTACTTCTTCTTAGTTGTTTTTTTGCCAGTCGTTTTTGCGGCTTTTTTAGCGGCCGTCTTCTTGGCTTTTGCTTTTGTTGGAGCTCTCTTAGCAGCTGCTGCTTTTTTTACAGGAGCGGCTTTAGCGGCTTTTCTCTTTGCAGCTTTTGGTTTTTGTGAACCAGCGGCTTGGAGTTCTTTTTCCATTTGAGCCATCGCGCGCTCGATCTTCTTTTGAGGATCTTTCACTGGAGCGTTTTTCTCTGTGATCTCTTTTTCTCCGTTAGGAGCTACGATCGATTTCACGAAAATTTCTGTGTAAGGTTGTCTGTGCCCTGTCAAACGACGATAGCCTTGGCGACGACGTCTTTTGAAAATGATGATTTTAGGACTTTTGCTTTGTTGAGTGACAACAACAGTCACTTTGCCATCTTTTACAAGAGGCGATCCAACGTGAGAAGACTCACCTGAAATCATTAATACATCTGAGAGGTCAAATTCTTCGCCCAAAGACTTTTCGATTTTTTCAATTTTTAAAACATCACCGGCTTTAACTCGATATTGTTTTCCACCAGTGCGAATTACCGCGTACATTTAAACCTCCGACATACATATATAAAGAAGGGTTTAAGTGCCACGCAGCACTAGTTTTGTCAATGAAATGGGCTATTTTTCAGCTATTTGGGGGTTATAAAGTAAAAAGGCCCCTTGGCAGAGGCCTTTTGTTCTAGATTCATTTAATCACATTAGGATTAAATATGATCAATAACGATATCGCGAGCCATTACTGTTTTACGTCCATCAGCTTTCGCAGAATCTGCACCTTTTTGGCAAAGAGCTGCAATAGCTTGGCTTAATACATCAATAGTTTCAGCAGAAGTGTTAAATCCATACTTTTCTTTAATGTGTTTTTTGACCTTGCTTGTAACAACAAGTACATCAGCCATTGTTACCTCCCAGATTGCGTCTCAGCGCAATTAATTCATCTACAGTATCTGAAGGGGTCCTAGAACTCAAAGCATTTAGTATTCGCGGACTTGCCACCCTGCTGCAGCGGGCAAACATCGAGAATGACTTATGTTTTTGCTTAATTCGGAGGCGAATCCTGCGGCGCGGGGCTCGGGAACACATCTTTTTCCATGTACATGAGCTGCGCTTTACGCCCTTCTCCCTCGTTTGCGCTAGGCGTTATCCAAACAAATGCCTGCTGGCCCTCGCGCTGAGTGCACTCCACATCCAAAAATGCCGGGGACCAGGTTCCCGGATTTAAATGCTCTATGGGCCCAATCATTTCGTGGCGAATAAAATGAGTATGGCCATACACAATTCTTTTCGTGGAGGTGATCATCCCGGCGGCGGTCAGGATCTCTTCGTCCGGTTTTTTGTAGTGATGCACGTACGAATACACCGAACGACTGTAAAGTACGTACGGAGGCAAGAACAAGAGAAGAGGAAAAAACAGCCAATAAAACGAAAGCCCGTAGATTTTGTCGACGAGTAGAAAGAGATAAAGAAGGCCCAACAAACTCAATAAGAGAAGAAACACCCGGTCTAACCATAACTCCTTAAGAACTCGGCGAGGACTTTCGGAGATCGGACGAGGGCACAAACCGCGAAGCTCGCGCACCATGCGCGAGGTGGCGTTGGCTTTTTTAGCAATCGCTTCGATGCGATCTTCTGTGGTCAGAGGATTTTGTAACTCTTTGTGAGTTCCGTGCTTCAACGTTTGCACGAAAGTGGTGATGCATGTCCAAAACCACGTCCATACAATGAGAGGCTGTGCGATGGCCATATACTTAAAAAAAACACCCACGAATTGCGCGGCCGTCATCGTCATATTCGCATCGACATGAGGATTAAAAAAACCCATGCCATTGGCAATATAGCGACTCACTAGGTCTCCAAAAGGCATTCGAATCAGGAGCCGATTATAGTCGATGACAATCGGATTGATCGGATCGCGCATTGAACAGTACGGATCGTACTGATGGCCGTGCTCGATCAGAGTGTCTTTATTGCTCACGTAGAAAAACTCCACAAAACGAACATGCCGGCGTTGAAAATTATCGAGCTCTAACGAATCCAAGATTTTCCTTTGAACATCCGTCCAGTGAAGCTCGAGGTCATGATTTCCAATCACAAAAATGACCCGATGCCCTTCCTTAATAAACCAGGACAGGGCATTGACCCACTCCGGGTGGTCGCCCAAGATGACTTCCATTTTAAAAACGGATTTTTCTCTTTCCGGGTCGAGTCCCCGCCGAGTCTCTAGCCAAGAGACATGGTAACTGGGAGCCTCTGGAAGGCGAGTGACGCTGTCAAAATCAAAAATATCGCCATTAAGAATCAACTCTATAGATTTACCATTGGCTTTTTCGTGGATGAATTCCAAAAACTTTTTGAACTCGTGATCGAAGAAAAACTCACGCGTCTTAAACTTCTTCCACAAAGGGTGACGTTTATTGGGAGGTTCCGCTTCGCACAAATGCAGATCGCTCAGAATCGCGGTGTATTCTGCCTTTTCAAAATCCACTTCTTCGTGGAGGTCTAAAGTGTTTTCGATCTCTGCCATAGTACTTTTTGTTTGCTCGTATTTATTCGACTAACTTTCCTCGGCGTTTCCCGGCGTCTATTGGCGCTTATTCGCCGCCGGCTCGATAAAGTAAAGAATCCAGATAGAGGCCTCGTACAACAAACATAACGGGACACCGAGTAACATCATACTCATAACATCCGGAGGTGTAAAGATTGCGGCCACCACCGATATGCCAACGATCGCGTAGCGACGAACGTGCCGAAGACCTCGACTTGTGACTATGCCCATGATTCCTAGAAGATTCAAAATCAAAGGCATTTCGAAAGCGGCGCCAAAGAGCAGTAAGGTCGTCATAAAAAACGACATATACTCACTGATCGTAATCATCGGCTTATCTGTAGTTCCCCCGAAATAGATGAGCTCTTTGCAGGCGAGGGGCATCACTAAAAAGTAGGCGAAGGATATCCCCACCAGAAACAGTAAAGAGCCCAATGCGATAAAGATAATTCCAAACTTCTTTTCGTTGCTATAGAGACCTGGTGCCACAAAACGCCAAATATGAAAAATCCACACCGGGCACGCCGCAACGATCCCCGTGAGAACCGCCACCTTCACATGAGCCATAAATTTGTCGGTCAAAGCTGTAAAAACCAACCCTCCGCTGGGAAGATAGGGCTCGATCGGCTTGCGGATGTAATCAAAAATTTGTTCACTAAAAATCCAACCGACGATTGCAAAAACACCCACCGCAAAAATACAATAAATTAAACGACTGCGAAGCTCTGTGAGATGCTCAACCAGCGTATAATTATCCTGTGGATATTGTTGCTTAGCTGTCTCGTGTTTTTTCATCGGAGCTTTCGTCTTTGGGTGTTGTTCCGCTGTTGTCGATACTCGCTTCGAGATCTTGCTTGATGCGAATCACTTCGTCGCTAATTTTGGTGCCGTTCCTATTTTTACGAACACTTTGCTTGAGATCTTCGATGGGATCCGAAATGGAATCTTTTACATCTTGAGTCGGCTCTCGCATGGCGTCCTTCACTTGATTCATCACATCTTGCATGGGGCGCTTAAGATCTTTTCGCACGTCGAGAAGCCCACCGGACAGATCTTCGGTGGCACGCTTGAACTCGCTCACCAACCGCCCCAGGGCTTTGGCCACTTCCGGAAGCTGTTTAGGTCCGATGAGAACCAGCGCCAAAACACCAATAACTATAATTTCGGTAAATCCAAGATTAAACATGTGAGGTGACTCTATCGCCGAAGATCAAGAAAGTCATCCGGAACTCCAGGATTTCCCGGCGAGTCTATTGGTTTTTCGCGCGCTTGATCTGATCCGGAGGTGGGACGAAGACACCTTTTTGGATCAAGGTTTCCTGCGTGCGCTGAGACCCTGTTTTGGCGTAGATATCCATCATTCTGAAAATATTATCACCATCGGTCGTCATAGTTCGTCGGCTCATCACCGCAAAAACATCGACAAACTGGTTAAAACGGAAGGCAATTTCTTTATAAAGCTTAGCGAATGTGTCTTCATAAATTCCGTGAGAAAGAGAGCTATAGGCCGTGCTCCCCATATCGATATAGTAGTCGACATCAACGACCTTGCGTTGCAAAGAGTCCCCAAAAAAACCACTGATATAAAGAGAGCTATCACCTAATTTTTTCAAGAGCTCGATTCGCGCTCGAGGAGAAGATGAGTTGGCTTTTAACAACATTTCGGCAAGAGTATCACGCGTCTTTCGCCCCGAATCGTTTTCAGCATCGTAAAGACGCTCGGTGATTGAATAATATTCGAGAATGTCTACAAGATAACTTTCGACGACAGGATAGGTCTCGACATGGCACTCAATGAGAGCTTCGTTTAAGGACTGACGGAAAAACTGTTTCACGTCCACACACAAAGAAACTGTTGATCTTCCCCCACCATCACTCATTGTTTTATGAACCGCCTTTAAATATCTTCTCCCATTTTAACAAGGTTCGGACCGAGCTCGAAATTTTTTATTAAAAATGTTCAAGAATTTGTCTCAGTATAAGACAAACTTATACAATTCTGGCTTTAAGACTAGGGGACAATAGCTACGGAAGACGGCTCCGGTGGAGTAAATTCATTTTCAACAGCCCACCAGAGCTTGCGATAGTCGCAAGAGGTCCAACTAAAAGCTGAAGATCTCCAGGAGAAATTCGAGTCACCATTTTACCATCAACACTGAAACATTTGAGGGTAAACGAGATGATATTGGTCCCGGGCGCTCGAAAATAGTAAAGTATATTCGCTTCGTGAATGTTCCCTTTATTGTCCACGTGAGCATTTATCCCATCGACTTTGAAAAGAACGGCCACCGAATGTGCGGGAATTATAAACCCTCGCGTGGGATCTACGGGAGATAGAGTCTTAAACTCGCAACTGCTGTTCCCGCTTTTGTACTCAAAAGAAGTTCGACCTGGTTCAAATTCTATGTCTTTCCCCTGCACCACCATCGTTGTTTGGTGGGGTGCAAAATAATAAACTACGTCGCTCCCACGCGAGTCCTCGGAATCTTGATTCGAGATTTTTCGTAACGGAGTTTGAAGCGCCGTACACGCGACGACGAGGCCCACGAGCGGTGCAAAAAGCTTAAATCTTGTACGCACTTCCTACACCACTGCCTGAAACGTCGGTCGCGTGGGTCCTACGGCGACCACCACTGACTTCTGAGCGAAAATCTTTTGAGCGACTCGTTGAACATCGTCACTCGTTACCGAATTGATAAACTTGGCGTAATCAAAAACTTCCTCAATGGGTAAACCATAAAGAGTTCCAAAAGTGAGCGCCGAGGCCACTGCCGAATTCTTTTGAAGGTCAATATCATGCCGACCCATCAAATAATTCTTGGACCTTTGGAGTTCATCCATAGGAACTTTGTGTTGCATCAGCTTATCAAACTCAACGCGCATCATACTGAGAGCCGTGTCTGACTTCTCGGGAGAGCAACCGATGTAGGCGCCAAAATAACCCGTCTCGATACCTTCCATTTTTATTGGAGATACGCTGTAGGCTAAAGAGGCTTTATCGCGAAGCTCGATAAAGAGCCGGCCACCTTGTCCTGACAGAACCGATTCAATAATCTGTAAGGCAAAACGATCTTTATCGGTTAAAGACAAGCCGTGAAATCCGTAGAGTAAATGAGTTTGCTCTTTGGTGGCTGTTTCGTAACCCACCTGATTTGATGTAAGTTCCTTCACGTTCACGTGAACTTGCGGATCAACATACCCATTCATTCTTGGGATCGTTGGCAAAGCCTCGATCATTGGCAACCATGTTTTTTCGTCAAAATCCCCAGAGAGCGACATCACCGCGCGCTGAGGATCAATGTAGGATTTGAGGTAGGCGATAATATCTTTCGCCTTGATCGATTTGAGCGTTTCTTCGCTCCCCAAAAGATCCATAGCGTACGGGTGATTCCCATAAATGAGTTTATTGAACATCAATGATGCCGTTGTTGTCGGCGAATCTTTTCTGGATCGCAGAGCCTCGAGGAGAACATTTCGCTCGCGATCAACGACATCGTCGGTGATCTCAAAATTACAAAGAACATCGTTACAAATTTCCGCCAAATAGGGCTCGAATTCCGAAAGACCCTCAACCACTAACCCCAAGGAATTTCTTCCAGAGAATGAATAGACACTGCTTGCAAGAGTGTCGATGCGGGTACGCAACTCAATCTCACTGATGTTTTTAGTCTTCGCGGCCCAAACGCGAGAAAGGAGTTCGGTGAGCCCCGCTTGCTTCGGAGAAAGAACGCGGCCACCGCCTAAAAAGGCTAAGCGCATGCTAAATACCGGAGCCGTGGAGCTCGACTTCCACACCGCTTGAGACTTGTTGGCAAAAACAGCCTTTTCACAATCGGAATCGGCTCGCAACGAACTCTTGCGCTGAATCGTTGTTACTCTTTGCTCTGTTGGGGAAGGAATTTTAAGATCATCGAAAGTGGAATAGTTCCAGCTCGCAATCATATTTTCTATATTTTGCTTATCGCGAGGAACAATAGACACAAAATGGGCGCGTTCCGGGCGCAAGTACTTCTTAGCCACGCGGAGAATTTGTTCTTCCGTCACCGAGTTTAACAGATTGACGTATTTCTCATGAAAGAACGGATCATTCGCCTCGTCATAGCTACTGCCATACTTTCGCGCCAATCCTCCCACGGTCTCAATCGAATAGGCCTCTTCACTGAGAAAATTAATTTTTGCTTTTTGCAATTCGTCGGCGGTCACGCCATTCTTAAAAAACTTTTCAAGCTCATTTTTAATTTCCGCGAGCATGGTCGGGAAATGAATGGGATTGAGGCCCGCAGAGATCGAGAAAAAACCCTGAGTGGGAGGAGTCCAAGCCCCGGCAGAAACATAATTGACACAACTTTTATCTAATCGCAGATTGAGAGTCAGGCGGGAACTTGCACCCTGCCCTAGAATTAAAGCTAACGCCTCCAGTGCAGCGGCATCGGGATTTAAGATATTCGTGGTCGGCCAAGAGAGGTAGAACAAGCCCTCTTCAAACGGAGCCTCTTCCACCACCACTTTACGGTTTTCGCTCATCTTCACTGGCGGACGCGCTGGAATTTGGGCAGGAAGATTTTGGAGAAATCCGAAATGCTTTTCTACCTTCTCCTGAAGATCGTGAGGACTAAAATCGCCCGTGACGACTAAAAACATATTTTGGGGAACATAGCGTTCTTTAAAAAAACTAACGATGCGGTCTACGGAAATTGTTTTAATGATTTCTGGAAATCCAATGACGGGCACCGAGTACGGATACTCTGGATACAAAGTGGAGAATAGCTGTCGACTCGCTCGACGAGAAAGACTGTCGTGACTGCGCTTGATTTCCTCGAGAACCACTTCTCGTTCGCGATCGATCTCCGTCGCATCAAAGAGCGGGGTCCCCATCATTTCACTAATGACATCTAAAGCCGTATCAAAAAAGTTTTTCGAAATGGTCACATAATAGACCGTCTGATCAAATGAGGTGTAGGCGTTCAGCTCTCCTCCGCAGGCCTCCACAACCGAAGCAATTTCGCCGACTTTGTATTTTTTGGAACCTTTAAAGACAAGATGCTCGATGAAATGACTCAGCCCCTCGTCTCCCGTGCGTTCGTCGGCGCTGCCATTTCGCACCCACATTTGTACAGAGACCACGGGGGATTTGTGGCTTTCTACGCCGATGACTTTGAGCCCGTTCTTGATTGTAAATTCGTGAATCATTGATATATACCTCTTGTATGTTTGGTCTTTATGTCCACATTCCCTACTGCCTTCAGCGCTGCTCTTACTGTGACTTTGCGACGTATGTTTACGACCAAATCATGCCACCAGAAAAGTATGTAGAGCTGCTCAAGCAGGAACTTCGACATCGTCGATCTCTCATCCCTGATCAACCTTTAACTTCCATTTATTTTGGAGGAGGGACTCCGAGTCTCTTACCCCCAAACTTAATATTATCGTTGCTCGGTGAACTTGAAAAGCTTGGTGTGCGTCAAGATTCGCAAACAGAAATCACATTGGAAATCAACCCCGCCACGCTGAATGTGGATCAAATCGAACAGCTGATCGCTGGTGGGGTCAATCGATTCTCTGTGGGCGCTCAGACCTTTAATGATGCTCATCTGAAAGCTGCAGGCCGTAAGCATAATAGCAGCGACACGCTCAGGACTTTAGACCTACTTCGCGCAAAAAAGGTGAATTATTCCTTTGATCTTTTGTTCGCTCTCCCTCAACAGTCTTTAAAGGATATTGAAGCTGATCTGCAAATTATCAAAGAGTATTCTCCGCCTCATTTGAGCGCTTACTGCTTGACGGTGCCGCAAGGACACCCGATGTCTTTCCAGCGCGCCGCCGATGAGGAGCAGGTGGAGATGTTTCATCGGATCGAAGCCTCCCTTAAGACCCACAATCTTTTGCGATATGAAATTTCGAATTTTGCCGTCCCGGGTTTTGAGTCGAAACACAACCTTCTCTACTGGAAAGACGGAGAGTATTTGGGCTTGGGTTTAAGCGCCCACTCCTATCTCAAAAAAGCCGGGCCCTGGGGCTCCCGCTTTTGGAATCCTTCGGGGATTGCAGAGTATAAAAAATATATTGAAGGCCTCGAGGAATCTTTAGATCCGCTGGCCGCGTTTCGCAGCAGTCAACTTTTAGAAGAACTCAGCCAGGATCAATCGCGCTTTGATTTTGCCCACACGGCTCTCCGATTAGAAGAAGGACTTGATAAAGCATCCTTAATGCAAAAATTCCAAGGGAATCTTGATGCGCTTTTTCAAGCTTTGACTCGACTTGAACAGAAGGGGCTCGTGGAACAAACCCCCCTCGTTTGGAAACTGACGGCGCAGGGCCGACTCCTCAGCAACAGCGTCTTCTCTGAACTTTTTGTAGATTGATTTTATCGGGAATCTAGCGGCTCGCAGATTGACTTTTTTCAACCCCAAATCATATTGTTTTCCTATCAACGAGGTTGAAATGAGCGATAAAAAAAATTCTGCTGGCGAAAACGCCGGCGCACAAAATGAACTGAACGATGATTCCGAGGTGACAAACGTATCTACCGTCGAGCCCGCAGAACAAAGCTCTGGTTCGGAGTCCCTCAATACGTTGATCGCTGACTTGCAAGCTCAACTTCTTAAAGCTCAAAACGACACTCTTTATCTTCGCGCCGAGTTTGATAATTCTCGTCGTCAAGCCATCAAGGAACGCTCCGAGCTTGTGAAGTACGGGGGCGAACGTTTAGCGAAAGATCTCCTCGAGACTCTCGATATTTTTGAAACCGCTCTCGAGAACGAAGTGACGGCGGACAACTGGCAAGCCTTTGTCAAGGGCGTCCAACTGACCGCTCAGCAATTGAAAACGGCTTTAGCCAAGCACAACATCACTCCCGTGGAATCGGTGGGTCAGCCCTTTGATCCCAACGTGCATGAAGCTCTGGGGAGCGAACCCACAGACAGTCTACCTCCGGGACATGTGACAAAAGTGTTTAAAAAACCTTATAAGTATGCGGATAAACTTTTGCGCCATGGCCAGGTGATTGTTGCTAAGGCGAAAGAATAAGAAGAGCAGGCGATTCTGAAAGCATTAAAAAACTACTATGCCATTCTAGGTATATCGCCCAACGCTAACGAAGCTGCGATTAAAAAAGCGTTTCGCCAAATGGCTCTCAAATATCATCCCGACCAAAATCAAAACGATAAACACGCGGAAGCCATGTTCAAAGACGTGAATGAGGCTTATGCGATCTTGTCAGATGCAGAAGCTCGTCGAGCTTACGACGATTCTTTAGAGGACACTAAGGCTCCCGTGGCCCCACCGGTAAAAACAAAGTCGAATGCCACCATAGGTAAAAATTTGATTTATCGTTTAAACCTTACTCTAGACGAAGGCTTTCGTGGCGGGAGCAAGGTGATTCAGTATGTGCGAACAACAAAAGGTCACCGCGAGACATCCACTTTGACCATCGATTATCCTCGAGGTGTCCGACAAGAACAAAAGCTGCGCGTGAGAGGCGCTGGGGAGTCTCTCTCCGCTCAGCAAAAACCTGGCGATCTTATTGTTACAATCCACTTGTTACCCCATGCTCATTTCCAACTGCATGGGACCGACATCATTTTAAATGTGCCCCTATCGCCTTTGGATCTTATTCTAAAAAATCTTGCCGTACCTACGCTTCAAGGCCCAGTCGCTCTCAAAGCGAGCGATATGCCTCCAATTTCGAGCTCGGAAGTACGACTCAAAAACAAAGGTTATCCGCTCACAGAGAACGGCTCGACCCTCGGCGATCTCATTTTGCGCTTTTCTGTTGAAGTTCCGGTCCATATCAATGAAAATTTAAAACGCTCGCTCATGGAGCTCAAAAACCAAATTCCCCAAACAGAAGCTCAAAAGGCTTTCGAAAAATTTTTGAGGTCGCAAAATGCATAGAATATTTTTAGTTCCGCTGTTGATTTTTTTAGGACTTCTCGCCTCTTGCTCGACTCCGGCTCCCAAGGTGAAACAATCAGTGAGTGTCTCATCGGCTCTGGTTCAAAAGCAGTATCAGGACGCTCAAAAACTTTTCGACCTTGGGCAGGACGACGCGGCGGCCAACAAACTTAAGCAAATCCTTAAGCAAGACACTCAAAGCGATATCGTCGATGACTCTTTAATTCTTTTAGGACGCATCGAATTTCGAAAAAAGAATTTTTCGGAAGCTTATGCTTATTTCGAAAAAGTATTTACCTCAACTCTATTGAGTCCTCGCGAAAACGAGGCTCGTATATTTGCAGTCCAGTGCTTGCTCGCACAGAACAAAAACTCCGAAGCCGACCGACTGATTCGAAATTCTCTGGGCCAACCCTCTTTGGCCCCCAAAGAGAAGGCTTATCTTTTAGAAGCTCAAGTTCCTATTTTGCTGGCGAGTGACGCTCAATTAGAGGCTTTTGAGGCCCTGGCTTATCTCGCGCAAAACCACCCTAATGCCAACTCTCGAGATCGCTATAAAGAAATCGCAAAAGATTTTATCGACTCTCGTTTAAAAACGAGCGACCTCAAAACTCTCTCGGAAGAAGACGACATCGGCGAGTTTCGGACCGAGGCGATGTTTCAATACGCCATGGATCTCGTCGAGGAAAATCAGCTGGACACGGCGAAATCTTATTTTTCTCGCGTGATGAGTTTGGCTCCCGGCTCTTATCTGGCTCAACAATCGGCCAGTATGGTCAAACAACTGGAGGCACGAAGTTACGTCGAACTTAAAAGCATCGGAGTTGTTTTGCCAATGAGCGGCCCTTACTCCTCTATTGGACAACAGGCTCTTAAAGGAATTCAATTAGCTCTGGGAATTTCCGGAACCACCAACAAATACAATTTGCGTTTGCATATCATCGACACAAAAGACTCCCCCGAGGAAGCATCGCGGGCCGTAGAGAGCTTAATTCTTAAAGATCACGTGCTCGCCATCATCGGCGGCTTAACTTCGAAGACCGCTTCGGCCGAAGCCACCAAAGCCCAAGAGCTGGGAGCTCCGTTTATTGCTCTCTCTAACAAATCCGGTCTGACCAAACTAGGTCCATTTATTTTCCGTTGCACCGTCACCCCTAAACTTCAAGTGTCGACACTGGTGGGCTTAGCCATGGAAAAGCTCAACGCTAAAAACTTTGCGATTCTGTATCCGAATGATGGTTTCGGCGTCGAATATTCCAATCTTTTTTGGGATGAAGTGACCCGGCGTGGGGGCCGAGTCACCACCGCGCAAACGTATATCCCCGGGGAAACTGATTTTAAAACAGCTGTTAAAAAAATGGCGGGCACTTACTATATTGAAGATAGAAAATCCGAGTATGAGGACCTCCTTCGCGCTTGGAAAGTTAAGAATAAAAACTCAAGAAAAAGTCCTCCCGAGGGATTGCTTCCTCCGATTATCGACTTTCAAGCGATTTTTATTCCTGATGACCCTAAGGCTTTTGGGCAAATCGCGCCCATGCTCGCAGTCAATGATGTCACTGGGGTTCGTTTGATGGGAACAAATTTATGGAATTCTCCGGACTTCGTGAATCGATCACAAAACTTTGGAGAAAGTTCGCTATTTGTTGACGCTTTCGTCGCGGACTCTCCCTTGTTTTTAAATTCTCCCTTCTACAAAGAATTTCGCCAGCAGTTCCAAGAGCGCCCGGGCACGTTTGCCGTGCAAGGATTTGATGCGGGCCGCTTAGTTCTCCAAGCTGTGAACAACAAACCTAAAAATCGAATCGACTTTTTGCGCCTACTCACGAATAAAGATCCAGTCGCCGGAGCCACATCTGCTTTGATGATGGGAGAAGATCGTGAAATCGTAAAAACACTCATCCCTCTCACCGTAAAAAAAGGCGTCATCACTCCCGTGGAATAATCGGTACCCGGTACCTTTTGCGGATGCACTGCATCCGCAAAAGGTACCGGGTACCGACGTGACGGTTTTTTGACAGGTAAAAAGTTGAATTTTTATCGTTAACATAAGCAAATTTTTTGCTCCAATTCGAATATAAAAGCACCACATCGCTTTTTACACTTTCGTTCTCAAAACCAGACTAAGGATATCTCTGGCGCTATTAAGCGTTTAGTCGCTGTGACCGAAGAGTGACATAGAACAACTTGGAGGATTTTTTTCATGGACCATACGAATCTCAACTTATCTGAAGCTCTACCGATGCTGCCTGTACGAGACATCGTGATTTTCCCTAACATGATTATTCCACTCTTCGTCGGACGAGAAGCATCGATTCAGGCCGTGGAAGAAAGCCTAAGCAAGAGTCGCTACATCTTCTTAGCTTCGCAAAAAGAATATAACGAAGAAGCTCCTTCTTCGGATTCCATTTACGAAGTCGGAACGATCGCGATGATCATGCGATTAAGAAAGCTCGCTGACGGACGCGTAAAGATCCTCATTCAAGGTGTTGGTAAAGCTCGAATTACGAACTACACTCAGATGAATCCTTACTTTAAAGTTTCCTTGGATAAAATCGAAGACACTTTCAAGTCCACTCCGGAGCAAGAGCCTAACATTCTTTCGATGATTAAAACCGCGAAAGAAACATTAGAGAAGCTGATCGCTTTGGGGAAAATGCTATCCCCCGACATTTTACTCATTATAGATGATATCCAAGAGCCTGGACGTTTGGCGGAGTGGATCGCAAGCAATCTTCAACTTCGCGTTTCCGAAGCTCAGAGAATATTAGAGACGACGGACCATGTGGAAAGATTAAAAATTGTAAACGAAATCCTCCTCGCAGAACTCGATGCCATGCAACTTCAAGCGAAAACCCGCACGGGATCTAAAGATGATTCCATGAAGTCTCAGCGTGAGTCTTTCTTGCGCGAACAAATGAAGCAGATCAAACACGAACTTGGTGAACAAGAAGGAAAAGGTGATGACCTCGAAGAAATTCGCCGAAAAATCACCGAGTCTGGAATGCCAGCCGAAGTCGAAAAAGAAGCATTAAAGCAAATGGGTCGCCTCGAGAGAATGCACCCAGACGCCAGCGAAGCTTCTATGCTTCGCACGTATTTAGATTGGATGATTGATCTTCCTTGGAATAAAGAAAGCGAAGATTCGATCGACCTAAAAATGGCGAAAGAGATTCTTGAGTCGGACCACTTCGGCCTAGAAAAAGCCAAAGAGCGTATTCTCGAGTTTTTAGCTGTTCGAAAATTAAAACAAACGATTAAAGGGCCAATTTTGTGCTTCTGCGGACCTCCGGGAGTGGGTAAAACTTCACTCGGGAAGTCGATCGCAAAAGCCATGGGCCGACAATACCATCGTATCGCTCTCGGCGGAGTTAAAGACGAAGCCGAAATTCGTGGACACAGACGCACCTACGTTGGAGCCATGCCTGGAAAAGTGATCCAAGCTCTTAAGCAAACTGGAACGCGCAACCCAGTTTTCGTTCTCGATGAGATCGATAAATTAGGGAGCGACTTCCGTGGTGACCCAAGCGCCGCAATGCTCGAAGTTTTAGATCCTGAGCAAAACGTAGCGTTTAGAGATAACTACCTCAACGTCGATTTCGATTTAAGCAAAGTGTTGTTTATCGCGACAGCGAACGTTGTAG
The DNA here is from genome assembly GCA_019750295.1 of Bdellovibrionales bacterium. Lineage (NCBI taxonomy): Bacteria > Pseudomonadati > Bdellovibrionota > Bdellovibrionia > Bdellovibrionales > Bdellovibrionales bacterium. Next base: position 72,524 of record JAIEOS010000007.1, read on the forward strand.
AAAATATTCCGAGCGCCCTTCGCGATCGTATGGAATTAATTTATATCTCTGGTTACACAGAAACCGAGAAGTTAGAAATCGCAATTCGACACGTGGTTCGCAAACAACTTGAGAACAACGGAATCTCGGAAGACCAGTGTGAAATTAAACCCGACGCCGTTGAATATCTCATTTCCCACTTCACTCGTGAGGCCGGATTACGAAATCTCGAAAGAGAAGTCGGTTCGATCTGCAGAAAAGTGGCGAAGAACATCGTCATGGGAGATATTAAAAAGGCCGTCATCGGTAAAGATCAAGTCACTGACTATCTAGGGGCTCCTCGCTACATGAAGGAAGAGCGTCTTGAGGACGACACGATCGGTGTGAGCACCGGCTTAGCTTGGACTCAGGCTGGTGGACAAGTTCTCTATGTTGAAGCTTTAGGCATGAAAGGCAAAGGTGGAGTTACATTGACCGGTCAAATGGGAGATGTAATGAAGGAATCTGCGACAGCAGCTCTTTCGTACGCTCGCGCTCATGCCGAACAATTAGGAATTGATGCAGATTGGTTTGATACTCACAACATCCATATTCACTTACCGGCAGGCGCAGTCCCTAAAGACGGCCCTTCGGCAGGTATTACGATGGCCACTGCGATTATCAGCTTAATCACAAATACTCCGACGAACAAAGATGTCGCAATGACAGGTGAAGTGACTCTCACAGGTCGCGTCCTCCCGATCGGCGGAATCAAGGAAAAAGCCCTTGCAGCCTACAGTCACGGTGTAAAAACAATCATCGTACCCATGGCCAACAAGAAGGACGTCTCCGAAATTCCTGATGAAGTCGCAAAAAAGCTAAACTTCATCTTCGTCGAACACTTAGACGAAGTCCTCCAAATCGCATTAAACTCGGACACCAAGAAGTCGACCCGCAAGAAAAAGACAAAGTCCTCTTCCGAAGCCGCCGCCTAATAAGCCAAGCGATTAAAAACCAACCAAAAAAGCCACCCCAAGGTGGCTTTTTTATTTAAGGTAACAGTTCCCTTTCTGCGGCCACCCGCACAACAAAAAGGGAACTGTTACCTTTCTAATTGAAGGAGCAGTTACCGATAATCCTAATATCCCGCGAACAACCCCGCACACCACCCAACCCAAATCTCCCGGGCTGCGCTCTTTAGATTTTGTACCGTTCCAGTTTTAAAAAAAGCAGAGAAATTTGAAGATAGTTTTAAAATAGATTCGTTGGCGGTCGCGCCCATGGAGGGGCGCGAAACGATCCACGGAGGGAGACTTCCGCCAAAAGAAGCTGTTTTAAAACTATCTTCAAATTTCTCTGCTTTTTTTAAAACTGTGCCAGGCTACAAAAGGTAAAGGCCACCTTCATGTGGCCTTTACAGAATTCTTTGCTATGTAGAAGTCGTCTTGCTTGGGACGGGCGATAGAGACTTCCTGTCTCGTCATAGTTAAATTCCTTTGTGTTTTAGTCGGTTATTTTCCTTCTCTAAAAACATCACTAGCGTCTTCAAATCTGATACCTGTTGCTTAAGGTACAAGATCTGGTCTTCTTTACCTTGTAGAGAATCCAGATACGCGCGCTTCAATTCATCCAAAAGGAGGCGCGACATTGAATAGCCACTGTCTGGAGTGGCGATAGCATCAGAAGCAGAATGATCCTCAGGAAAAGCCTCGGCCCCTTGACCGCGCACTGCAGATTCATCGGCGCTATCGCTGATCAGATATTTACCGTCTTCGAGTTTGTATCTGATTTTGTTCGACTTAATACGACGACGAAGGGTCGATATACTGACCTGGTATTTATTTGCATAGTCATTTAAGGCTATCCAAGTTTCCACAAAAAAGTCTCCTTCTGCCTATTCAAGGCTAGCATAATCGTCTTTGTTGTAAACGCTTATTTTATTAGCGGTCTAGGTAGTCAGCGCCTACTCAGTGGCTAGGCAGGCGGCTTTCCGGCGATTAACGCCTTGATTTCACTTAATTTTATTTGATAACCTCGACCTATGAGAATCTCGGAGAAAAAGAAGATTGCCCTCGTCCTTAGTGGGGGTGGCGTTAAAGCGGCGGCCTTCCATTTAGGTGTCTGCATGGCACTCAAAGAGAAGGGTTTTCGATTTGGAGGAGGCTCTCCCGAAGAAGTTTTAGCCCGGTACGCCGATGATAAACTCACGATTAAATTCTATGTGGGATCCAGTGCGGGATCGGTCATCAGTTCTTTTTTGGCATCGGGGCACTCTTTAAGTTCGATCATTCATGCTTTTGAACAAGGCACGAAAGAGCTCTCTTCCTCGCTGAATACCGAGGAGCATTTTGATGAGGATTTGCGTCCCATCTCCTACCGCGATCTTTTTACGGTCAATGGTAAAGACCTGATCAATTTGGTCCCCGGCTTTTTTAGGAAAATGGATTCGATTGTCAGCGGGGGCTTTGAGGTTCTGATAAAAAACGGGTTTAAGCTCAATGGGCTCTTCACGACCAAAGGCCTGGAAAGATATATTCGCGAAGAAGTTTGGAAGGCGAACACTTTCGATTCTCTCGGCGTCGACCTCTTTATTGTGGCCACTCAATTGAACCATAGTCGTAAAGTGATTTTCTGTAAAAAGGATGATCTCTCCAAAGATAAAAGTATTCTCTATACAGATTACGCGACCATAAGCGAAGCGGTTGCAGCTTCCGCAGCTCTTCCCCCCGTTTACGCCCCTTTTCCTATCAAAAATCGAGCGGGCGAAGTGATCTACTTTTTTGATGGTGAGATCCGCGACACTCTTTCCACTCATATCGCCGCGGACCACGGCGCTGATCTGGTGATCTCCAGCTATTCGATTCAGCCCTACCATTATAATAACGTCATGGGCAGTCTGCATCAGTACGGAATTCCGGTGGTCGTCAATCAAGCTCTTTACCAAGCCGTCCAACAAAAGATTGATAAGCATCGTTCTTACCAAAGATCGATTTCGTCAATTTATTCCGCGGTCGATGGTTACCTCAAACATGTCGAGGTCGCCGATGAACATCGCGAAAAGCTTTTGAAGATTATCGAAGAGCGCGCCAACTTCCGTCCCGACGTTGACTATATATATATGCATCCAGATCCTCAGGACTATAAGACTTTTTTTGCCGATCATTTCAGCCTTAACCCGGCAATTCTCAAAGACATCGTGCACTCTGGCTTTAAAAGCGGAATCCAAAATCTCCGCAAACTAGATCTATAATAGAGCCATTCGGCCACTCAGTTCGTTTTTCTAAATTTTACTTTTTATCGCTGAATAGTTTGTTAGTTTGGGGGCATGAATAAGTGTGGAATTTTGATTTTTTTCCTTTTAGGGGCTTGCACGCATGCCGCGAAGGATTTCTCAACGTCGCTAGAGCGTCGGCAATGCCATCGGGCTCGGGATTTTATTCCTGAGGCTCAGTCCCTAAATCAACTCACGGATTCGGCCTCTTTTTTGGCGAAAAATGCCGCGGCTTTCAGTTATGTCGGGCTCAATTACGGCGCCGAGGCGATGCTCGATGCTTCCGCCATTGTCGGGGGTGACTGTGGCGTTGTGTTCTCCATACCTAGTTGCCGCGGCGATGTCTCACTCGTATCCTCACAGCACGGATACAAACTCCGTATGTTTACCCTGGCCTGATAAAACGCATATACTCAGTCCACCCTTGGGACGGAACGCTTTGAAATCCACTCAAAATTTCCGGTGCCCTAACACTACTAGTTATTCTCGATCTTTGGAACTGGTGGCCGATTGTCACGAAAGCTTTGGGGATAAAGAACACCTTAAGCAGGCACTGGCCACCCTTGATGAAATTCAAAGCGAAAAATATTTTATTTATTGTACGGATGACTCTTACCAGCAACGGCTGATCGAAAAACGCGAGCGTATTCAAAGCAAACTCAGCTCTCTAGCAAATTAGTTTTTTCGAGTTTTCCCGAGGAGGCGCAAGATTTCGAGATACAGCCAGATCAGCGTGACGAGCAATCCAAATGAGGCATACCATTCCATATATTTGGGCGCCTGCGCTTGGGCTCCTTGCTCGATGAAATCAAAATCTAAAACAAGATTGAGAGCAGCGATAATCACGACGACTAGAGAAAAGCCAATGCCAATGGGACCACTCTCGTGGATGTAAGGCATTTGAATTCCAAAGAGATTCAAACCGAGACTTATCAGGTAAACCAACGCGATACCACCCGTCGCCGCAACCACACCCAATTTAAAATTTTCAGTCGCTTTGATCATCCCCGTTTTGTAGGTCATGAGTAAAACGAGAAAGACACTGAACGTTCCTAAAACGGCTTGGATGACGATCCCAGGGTATCGAAATTCAAAAATGGCAGAAATAAAACCCAGAAGCACACCCTCAAGAAGAGCGTAGACCGGTGCGAGAACCGGAGACCATTCTTTTTTAAAGACGAGAACCAGGCCGGTAACGAAGGCTCCGATAAGAGATCCCCAATACCACCAAGGAATACCAGAAAAGCCTTTTCCTTGAAGCGCCTCAAAGCCTACGCCCCAAGACCAAATCGAGGTCGCAAAAACCAGAAGAATTAAAAACAAGCTTTTATAAACGACTCCATCGATGGTCATGGCCTCGGAGCCGCTGCGCGAAAAGTTACGAAACGTGTTTTCCGTCAGTGCCGGGTTGGCCGTTCTCATCATAGCTCCCTATAACGATCTAAAGACCGAAGACTTCACAAAATTATAAATTGGAGACGAGAAGATTCCAAAAATAATCAGCGAAATGGCCATCACGAGTGCAATCGACTGGCTTAAGTACGTGTCGCGAGAGACCGCCGCCGAACCCCCTGACGTCATGTACATGAGCACGATCGGACGCAAGTAGAAATAAACACCAATAGCTGTTGCAAGTACGGTCACCAAAGCTAACCAGTAGAAGCCATGATCAATCGCAGCAGCTAAGAGATAGAACTTACCAAAAAAACCTAAGGTCGGTGGGATCCCAGCAAGGCTCAATAACAATACAGAGAACACAAAGGCCAACTGCGGAGATCGGCCCGCAAGACCTTTGATATCATCGGCAAGTAAAAGTGTATCTTCGCGGCTTTCTAAAACGGAGATCACCGCGAGCGCACCAATATTCATCAATGAGTACGAAAGAAGATAAAACAACATGCTCGTTGTTCCATCGTCATTATTAAATCCATAGGAAGCCGAAATTAATCCCACCATGATGTAACCGGAGTGAGCAATGCTGGAATAGGCCAACATGCGCTTGAGATTCTCTTGGCGAAGCGCCGCTAAGCTACCGCCGATCATCGTCAGTGCGGCCACCCATTGCATCAGATTTGGAACGTTCAATACGCCCGTGCTATCGGCATAGATAAAGAATCGTAAGAATGCCACAAAGCTCGCAAGCTTTACTCCCGTGGACATAAATGTAGTCACAGGGGTGGCGGCTCCCTGATAAACATCAGGAGTCCAACCATGAAACGGAACCAAAGAAACTTTAAACGCAAGGCCCGCAAACATCAGTGCGAATCCCACTAAAAAGAGAGGGCTAAACTTAAAGAGGCCACTCATCTGAGCGCCCACGTCTTGCAGTGATGTGGATCCGGCTGTTCCATAAATAAATGCAATTCCATAAAGGAAGATCGCGGAGCTCACTCCACCCAAAACGAAGTACTTAAAGGACGCTTCTTTAGAAAGAACTTTTTCCTTACTGAGCGCGATTAAGAGATACACGCTAAGGGACATGATTTCGATCCCGATAAAGGTGACGATCAAATCGTTAGCCATTGTCACAAAGACCATTCCAATCGCAGAGCTCATCGTTAAAAAGATATGCTCCGGAAATTGATAGTCACGTGTGGCTTTAGATTCATAAAGCATCATCAATACGAAGCCCGTAATGATATAGATGATGTAAGCCGACCAAATCGAAATTCCATCGACCACCAACGCGCCGGCAAATGCAGGCATAAAGTTAAGTCCAGAAAGCTTCCAGTATCCACTCACTAAAGTGATGTTCAAAGCAGCTGCGGAAATGACACCAACCATTCCCCAAACGAGGGAAACGAATGGTTTGAGTTCTTTTCCGCGAAAAGCTTTAGCGGTGATCGGGGCAATGGCTCCTAAAAACAATGCGGCCAGCGGAGCGATAATTAGTAAGTCTGCGATATTAAATAATTTCATAATCTTCCTCTGCCTTAGTTCTCTTGCAATCCACCATCATGCGCACTTTCACCTTCATCCTCTTGGGGAGGCGTGGTGACTTCGGCGGGAGGTGTTTGATCTTTGGTAGTAGCGCCATCGTAAACACTCAACTGGTAATTACTTTTATTTTCAATCAAGTAATCCACCGACGGGTTGGTCCAATCCAAGAAAAACTTAGGATAAATTCCCATCCATAAGATGAGAACCACAATGGGAGCCAGTGTGAGTTTTTCTCGAAGATCTAAGTCATAAAAATGATCTCGATGCTCGCGAACCAACTCGCCCTCGCCACCAAAAAAGACCTTCTTCACCATCCACAACATATATGCTGCGCCGAGAACAACTCCCAGAACGGCAATGCTGCCATAGATTTTATTGGCCGCGAAGGTCCCCAAGAGAATGAGAAACTCACCCACAAAACCGTTGGTCATAGGAACGGCGATACTTGAGAACGTGATGATCATAAAGAAAATGGTGTAAATAGGAACCACGGCCGCGATACCGCCATACTTAGCGATCTCACGAGAGTGAGTGCGCTCGTAGATCATGCCCACCATGAGGAAGAGCCCCCCGGTGCTTACCCCGTGCGCCAACATCTGAAACACACCGCCGGAGAGCGCGTAAGAGTTAAAAGCAAAAAGCCCCAGCATCACATAACCCATGTGGGACACTGACGAGTAGGCCACAAGTTTTTTCACGTCCACTTGAACCATGGCCACTAAGGCTCCATAGATGATTCCGATCACTCCTAGAACTAGAAAGATCCAACCTAATGAGGCCACAGCTTCCGGAAACATCGGCAGAACAAAGCGAACAAAACCGTAAGTTCCCATCTTTAACATCACACCGGCAAGGATGACTGAACCTGCCGTCGGCGCCTGAACGTGAGCATCGGGCAACCACGTGTGAACTGGAAATACCGGAACTTTAATCGCGAAGGCGAGCGAAAAAGCCATAAACAAAAGCGTTTGCGGTGAGGTCAGCTTGCCATCAACAAATAAAATTTTAAGCTGATAAAAATCAAGAACGCTACCACTGTAATACCCTAGTTGAGCTTTGGTCTGCGAAACCAGATAGACAATGCCTGCAAGCATTAATACAGAGCCCACCATAGTATAGATAAAGAATTTATAAGTGGCGTAGATTCTGTTTTCGCCCCCCCAAATACCGACCATAAAGTACATCGGAATCAGCGACAATTCGAAGAAGAGGTAAAATAAAACCGTATCCAGCGCGACAAACGATCCAACAACCGCCGCTTGCAAAACAAAGAGAGCGATATGGAAGCCCTTCACTCGCGTGTCGATGGATTTCCAACTGGCCCCGATACAGATGGGAGTGAGGATGGTGGTCAATATCACAAGCCAGACCGAAATGCCGTCCACTCCCACAAAGTATCTAATCCCGTAATCAGGAATCCAACTGTAACTTTCGACCAACTGAAGGTCGGCGATGCCTTTTTTCATTAAGAAAATCGTTGTGCAGCTCAGAAGGAACAAAACGATTCCGCTGATCAAAGAGAACCAACGGATGACATTGTCTTTCTTTAGAAAGAGCAACACCATCGCCGCAACCAGGGGTAATCCAATTAAACTTGATAAAAGCATCTCAACCTCAAATCATTAAAAAGACCATTGCGATGACAACACCAATAAGTACGGCGAAGGCATAGGTCTGTAGCTGTCCAGTTTGCATCGAACGAACAGCATCACCGCTGCTCTTGATCATGTCTGTTGTCTTATAAGTGGCACGATCAATGAAATTCACATCCACCCAAATCCATAGCTTTTTAGAAAGCACGATCAAGGGAGACAAAAGAATTTTTTGGTAGATCTCATCGACCCAATATTTGTTGTAAACCATTCTGTAAATGGGGCCGAGAGACTTCGCCATCTTATCGGCCGCCGACGGCTTCTTCGCGTAAATGACAAAGGCCAGAGTCGCTGAGACCAAAGCCAGCACCACCGAAATTCCCATGAGGGTTAATTCTAAAGTAGGATCTGCGTGACCCAAATTAGGAATAGGGCGAATCACCGGGGCTAACCAGTGCTCTAACCAATTTCCAGGATGGCCCGGAAGAATTTCGCCGAGCACATGAGGAACTCCTAGCCATCCCGCAAAGACGGAAAGGATCGCGAGAATCGCAAGTGGGATCCACATCGTCGCTGGAGATTCGTGAGGATGAGTTCCTTTAGGGACACGCGATTTTCCCCAAAACGTAAGGGCCATCAATCGAGTCATATAAAACGCCGTCACCATTGCCGTAACAACTCCTACGGCCCACAACCAAGGCGCTCCGCGTGGACTGTGGTAAGACATCCAAAGAATCTCATCTTTACTAAAAAATCCCGAGAAGAATGGAGCTCCGATAATCGCGAGCCACCCGCAAACAAAAGTCCAATGCGTGATCGGTAAATACTTACGCAGACCACCCATTTTGCGGATGTCTTGCTCCTCGTGCATGGCATGGATCACGCTTCCAGATCCTAAAAACATCAAGGCTTTAAAAAAAGCGTGGGTCATGAGGTGGAAGAAGCCGGCGGTGAACGCACCTACACCCACAGCAAGAAACATGTAACCCAACTGGGAGACTGTGGAGTACGCCAAAACTTTTTTAATATCATTTTGAGTGATACCGATCGTTGCCGCAAAGAACGCCGTCAACGCCCCGATCACGGCGACCACTTCCATCGCGTTTGGCGCCAGTAAAAAGAGAGGATTTAAACGAATGATCATGTAAACCCCAGCGGTCACCATCGTCGCCGCGTGGATCAACGCCGAAACAGGAGTGGGACCGGCCATCGCATCGGGAAGCCATACATAAAGAGGAATCTGCGCACTCTTACCCATCGCTCCGACAAATAAAAAGAGAGCCGCCAAAGTGAGTGGGCCCGTCCAAAGAGTTTCCGTCTCTGCAGGTAGGCCAGCAATAATTTGAGAAAACTCGAGGGAGCCGAAAGCGAGGAACAAGGTAAAAATCCCTAATAGAAATCCCGCATCCCCAATACGATTGGTCAGAAACGCCTTCATTCCCGCGGCCGCTTTCTCCGCATCCTTAAACCAAAAGCCAATGAGGAGATACGAACAAAGACCAACGCCTTCCCAACCTACAAACATCAAAATCAAGTTACTTCCGAGAACCAGGAGTAACATATTGAAAATAAAGAAGTTGAGATAGGCGAAGTATTTGGCGGGGCGCTCATCATGGGACATATACCCCACACTAAAGAGGTGGATCAGAGATCCCACACCGGTAATGATCAGCACCATGAGGCTCGAAAGAGAATCGAAAACAAAAGCCACCGGCAAACGAAGACCGCCCACGGAGAGCCAATCAAAATATTCGATGCGAAGCGAACGTTGCTCGGCCGGCAGCCCCAAAAGCTGCATGAATAAAGTGACCGCGCATGCAAAAGAAATCAAAACCGCAGTGGTTGCGATGGATCCCGCAAGTACACCTTTCTGGGAGCTGTAACGAGTGCCATTGATTAAAAAACCGATGGCTGGTGAAAGAAGGAGTATTGCTAAAATGATATGTTCTGTTGTCATGTGTCCTACCCGCGCAGATGCTCAAAAAAGCTGATGTTAAGTTCTTTAAATTTTTTGTAGAGCGTGACTGCGATCGCTAAACCCACCGCAGCTTCTGCCGCAGCAATGGCCATCACAAAAAGCACCATAATCGAGCCATCAATATTCTGGTTATAATAACCAAACGCCACGAAGGTGAGGTTCACGGCATTGAGCATAAGTTCAATCGACATCAACATGACAATCATATTTCGACGAATAAGTACGCCAACAAATCCCAATGCGAACAGGATTGCGGAGACAATCAGGTAGTGAGCGACTCCGATTTGAGTCAGATTATCTATCATGGGTTCCACCTTTCACACGCGAAAGCGCCACTACGCCAATCGGAATCACCAACAGCATAAAGCCCAAAAGCTCGAATGCGAGCATGTATTTTGTGAATAAAACTTTCGACATCATTTGTACGGTAAATGTTTTGATCGTCGTCAATGCTGGTGTCATCGTCGTAGACTTGGTCACGAGGGCGGCGATCATGCCTGTAGCCACTCCCACAAAAAGACCTTTCATAAACAGCGAAAGAGTGTTCCCGGTAAACTTTTCTTCCTCTCGGTTGACGTCGATCAGCATGAGCACCATCACAAAGAGGACCATCACCGCTCCGGCATACACCAGAATCTGAACCGCGGCCGCAAAAGGAGCGTGCAGGAGAAAAAATAGACCTGCAACCCCCACCATTGTCATCACAAGGTAGAGTGCGCTTTGCAAAGGGTTACTCGCCATGACCACGCCCACGGCCGTGATGATAGAAATGAGAGAGAGAAAATAAAATAAGTAAACTTCCATCTATGCCCCCAGCAAAATAAAGATTGAGGTAATAACCACGTTAGCTAATGCCCACGGCAACATCGTTTTCCAGCCCAGATCCATAAGGTGATCGTAACGGAAACGCGGAAGTGTCCAGCGCACCCAAATAAAGACCCAAAGGAAGAATAAAACTTTCACGAGGAAGACCACGTGAGAGGCGAGGCCCGCGAGCACTTCGCCCAAGTTGGGGGAGGTCACAAAACCTTTAATGGCTGAAGTCATCGCCTCGGATAACCCTAGCGGAAGCTCATAGCCTCCGAAATAGAAAATCGTCATAAGAGCCGAGGCCACCATCATGTGCCCATACTCTCCGATGTAGAAAAGGAGCATCTTAAGACCGCCGTATTCCGTGTGGTAGCCGGCCACAAGTTCGCCCTCAGCCTCGGGAAGATCGAAGGGAGTTCTATTAGTTTCCGCAAAGGTCGATGTGGCAAAAAGAATAAAGCCTAGGGGCTGATAAAAAATCCCCCAGTTCGGGAGGAAGGGAATAAGGACTTCTTTTCCGAACAAGCTAAAGTGGAGCGGACCTTTTTGCAGTTGCACCATCTGCGCAAAATCAAAAGTTTGAAACAGCATTAAAATTCCGACCAGAGAAAGCCCCATGGCTAATTCGTAACTGATCATCTGCGCACTGGCGCGAAGAGCTCCAAAAAGCGAGTATTTATTGTGAGAGCCCCAACCCGCAAGAAGAAGCGCATAGGCTCCGAGAGAAGAGATGGCGAGGACAAACACCACGCCCACGAATCCCATATCAAAACTTTGCATTTTAAATTCGTAAGGACCCCAAGTGCTTCCAAACATTTCGAACGGAATAATGTTGATGGGTTGACCAATAGGAAGCGCACCGAAAGCAATGGCCCCAGGAACTAGAGCCAGGACCGGAGCGGCGTAATATAAAAACGCATGGGTTTTAGGGGGAACAAATTCTTCCTTAAATAAAAACTTAACCGCGTCTGCAAGGAGTTGAGTTAGACCCAAAGGACCGACCCGATTCGGGCCAAAACGGTTTTGAATAAATGCGGAACCGCGACGTTCCACCCAAACCAAAATCGGCACGAGTTGTACCATCAGAAGGAAGATGACGAACATCTTAAGGAGATTTACTGTGATTTCAAATTTATCAACACCCATGCTTATTCCCAATCCAATGCTTTCGATTTAATTTCCCAGATAAGACCAAATACAAATAAACCAATAAAGACCATAGCCACCCAAAACATGTAAGCGCCATGACCTGCGGCTACAAATTCGCGATATGATAAAGCCCACGGATATAAAAATAAAATTTCCACATCAAACATAATGAACAAAATCGCAGTCAGGTAAAAGCGAATGGACACGTTCGATTGGGTGGCTTCTTGCCCAGGAAGACCGCACTCGTAAGTGGAGTACTTTGCTTTCGTGTATTTCTTCTGGGGGCCAAGGAGAGATGCTACATACACAAGAAGTGCGCCGAATGTGGCCACAATCAGTGTGAGAACAATCACGGGAAGAATCATGGTGAACCTCGTAAATGAAAACTAATTTGTATCCGAATTATATACAAAGAACCCTAGGAAATTCCAACACAAGCATACGCGTCGCGGAGCGGTAAATGGTCTGAATTTTTGGGGTAAAAAATCACGCTTCCTTTTGCCATCGGAGTGTGAGAGTGATGTCGGGATGTCTTTCCTGCTCAGCTACGACAATGCTCTCGCGCACAAGATAAAAACTCTGACGAGCGAAAAGCTTCTGGTGACTGCTGCCGACCCGTTAATGACATCGGCTTTCATCTTGGCGACATCATTAGCCTCCAACAATGGGCGTCCACGGTTAGTCATTACGAAAGATGCGGCCTCCGCCGAGCGCTTTCGCTCACTTTACTTAGAATTTGTCCAATTGCGCTCCGGTCCGACATCGACCGCGAAAGATCGAGCCCGACATGTGCATATGCTGCCGGCTCACGACATTTCACCGTACTCGGGTTTGTATTCCAATCGTCAGCTAGCGTTAGCGCGCTTGGGATGGCTCTACCATGCCTGCTTTCCCACCCCCGAGGATATTTTTATCGCACCTCTTAAGGCTTTGGCGCAAAAGTCGTTGCCCCAAGATATCTTTGTGGATCACATCCACCAGTTTGCCAAACAACAGGATCTTCCCACAGAGTTACCCACATTTTTAAATCAATTGGGATACTCGGCCACACCTCTTGTTGAAGACGCCGGCACTTACACAATACGTGGTGGAATTGTCGATATCTATTCGCCGGCCGAACCAGCTCCGCTCCGCATAGAACTCTTCGGCGATCAGATCGAGTCTTTGCGCTACTTTGATCCGACCACCCAACGCTCTCTCGGAGAGGCGCAAAACATTTCTATAGTTCCGGCCCACGAAGTTCTATTTGATGACGAAGCCATTTTGCGAGCTTGTCAAAATCTTGATCGAAGACGAGAGGGTGAAGCGGACATCACTGCCCTGCAATCTCAGATCCGCAATCAAATTGCATTTGATGGGTTAGAATTTCTTTTGCCGTACTTCTATCCCAAACTTTCTCAACCCCTCGATTACTTTAGTACGGCCCCCATCTGTTGGTGGCCCGAGGGCGTAGAATCAGAAAGCGTGTTTTCGGCAGATGTGAGTCTGCTCCAAGAAGAGTATGGAAATCATAAAACCCATTTGCCAGAGCCTTTTGAGCTTTATCAAAACTTACAAGAGCTGACTCATCAGATTGGAAAGGGCCGCGTCGAGGTCGAAAGTTTGGAAATTATCGACTCTTCGTCGCCCGATATTTTTTCCGTGTCGAGCCGAATTCTCATGCCTCTGAAGGCCACAACGTTTTCGGAGCGAACCGCAGCTTTAATTAAAAAATCCAAAGAGTGGCGGGGACTTCGTCAACGCGTTTTAATTTACGGCGCCACGGAAACCCAGTACCAACGTTTGCAGCCCGCATTCCTCCTTGAAGGTCTAAAACTGCGCTTTATTGATGATGCGACCGTGCCTTTTATCGACGAACAAGAGAATGACAAATCTATTGTTCATTTTATTCGAGGTCATATCGATTCGAGCATTACGTATGCCAGCGAAAATCTGGTGATCATCGGCCTCGAGCATTATCTTAAGAAAGCAGAAAAGAAAACCACCCAGATCGAATCGGAACTGAGCAAGGCGCAGGCTTTAAGTTTTTCTGAACTTCGCGACGGTGATCCTGTCGTCCACACTCAGCATGGCGTTGCGATTTACATGGGTCTCAAGGTGATGAATCTCACCGGCGTGGATGCCGAATTTCTGGAACTTAAATTTAAAGATAACGACAAACTTTTTCTACCCATCTATCGACTGAACCAAGTGCATAAATACACCGGAGCCGGCGCCCACGTCATGTTGGATAAGCTCGGAGGCAAAGGATGGGAAAAAGCAAAAGCTAAAGTTCAAACACGCTTGCGCGAGATCGCGACGGAGTTGGTGGCCCTTTACGCGCGAAGACAGATGGTTCAACGTCCCGCTTACAATGTGAATGCGCCCGAAGTCCAAAACTTTGAAGATGCTTTTCCTTATGAAGGAACTCCGGATCAATTGCGCGCGATCAACGATATTAAAAAAGATCTTTCGCGAACTAAACCTATGGATCGCTTGGTGTGCGGAGATGTGGGTTTTGGAAAAACCGAAGTCGCTATGCGCGCGGCTTTTATGGCAACGACCCAGGGGAAACAGGTCGCAGTTTTAGCTCCGACCACCATCTTGACGTTTCAGCATTACGAAAGTTTTAAAAAACGTTTTAAAGATTGGCCCATCAAAATCGCCGTGCTCAATCGTTTCGTAAGTACAAAGGAAGCCAATACCACTCTTGCCGAATTAAGAGAGGGTAAAGTCGATATCCTTATCGGCACTCATCGCCTCTTTAGCCAAGACGTTGTCTTTAAAGATCTCGGGTTACTTATTCTCGATGAAGAACAAAAGTTTGGCGTAAAACATAAGGAAAAAGTTAGGATCCTTAAAAACCAAGTGGACACCTTGGCGATGTCGGCAACGCCAATTCCGCGAACTCTCAACATGAGTTTATTAGGGATTCGCGATTTAAGTTTAATTAACACTCCTCCGAATGATCGTTTACCGACGCGCACTTTCGTCTCTAAATTTGATGCGGCCGTGATTAAAAAAGCGGTCATGGCCGAAGTCAAACGCGGGGGCCAGGTTTTCTTTTTACACAACCGAGTTCAAAGCATTTATAATCTGGCAGGCGAATTGCGAGAACTTCTCCCTGGTGTCAGAATTGGCGTGGGCCACGGACAAATGGACGAGCATGAGCTCGAAAAAACCATCGTCTCGTTTTTTCATAAAGAGATCGATATGCTCGTTTGCACCACGATCATCGAATCCGGAATGGACATCCCGAATGCCAATACCATGTTTATCGATCAAGCCCACGCTCTTGGGCTCAGCCAGCTTTATCAACTGCGCGGGCGTGTAGGACGAAGCAAACAAAGAGCTTTTTGTTATTTGCTCATCCCCAGAAGTGGCGGCATCGAAGACATCGCCAAAGAGCGTCTTCGTATCCTTCAGCAAAACACGGCATTAGGAAGTGGAATCCAAATCGCTCAGTATGATCTTGAACTTCGCGGCGCGGGTTCGTTATTGGGGGAAGAACAATCGGGCGCCGTCGATGCCATAGGCTACGAAATGTACATGGCCCTTTTAGAACAAGCGGTTCACGAAGCCCGAGGTGAAAAAATAGATCCAAGTGTGGAACCCGAGATCAATTTAAAAATCAAAGCTCTCATTCCTCACGCCTACATGCCTGATATTCGCCTGCGACTTTCCTATTACAAAGCTCTCTCGGGCATTAAGGCGATTTCCGAACTCGACGGCATTGAGGAAGAATTACGAGATCAGTTTGGACAACCTCCCGAAGAAGTCTACAATTTATTGGGCCTTATGACGATTCGACATGCCTGTAAAGAACTGGGAATTCGCGACGTGTCTTCAGGAGCCTCCGCTATCAGTCTCGCGTTTACGGAGAGCACACCGCTGCCTGCAAATAAAGTCGTCGAGCTGAGTCTTATGCCAAATAAAAAATATGCGCTCACGCCCGACAATCGTCTAAAAATCCGAATGAACGAGATCTCGTGGCAGAACATCTACGAAGAGTTAAATTATCTCCGCAAATTAGCTCCTTTCCCTCAATAGCGACTGCGCTCTCACTTACAGAGCAAAATATGCCTTAGGACTTAGGGCGTATTTCCAATCATTTCCGAGGAGAGTTGTAACCGGCATCGAAGGGGTTTGCTAAAATTAGGAAATGCTGAGATTTAATTTTCTTTGGGTCGCTGTGTTTACCTTTTGTTGTATCCGGCCCGCTCACGGAGAAGTTCCGCTGGATCAAATGAGTGTCCAACAAAAAGTGGGACAACTTTTTGTGTTTGGTTTTAAGGGAGATAAGCTCACTCCAGAATTAAAAAAATCGATCACGTCGCTTAAGCCCGGTGGCTTTATTGTTTTTGGTCGCAATATTAAATCGCTTTCCCAGATCGCGAAACTCAATGCCGATCTCCAGTTGACCAGTCTCTCCCAAAATAATCCCGCTTTGTTTTTGGCCGTGGATCAAGAAGGGGGGGCGGTCACTCGAATAAAAACTTCACCTCCACTTCCCAGTGCTTACACCATTGGCGGCACCAATGAGCCGACTCTGGCTTATCAGGCCGGAAAAGTGACCGGCGAAATGCTCGGAGTTCTTGGTTTTAATATGAACCTCGCTCCGGTGTTAGACATGACCGACGATAAATTAGATTCTTTTATCTCGGCTCGGAGTTTTTCAGCATCTCCCTCTCAAATTAGCTCTATGGGTTTAGCTTTTGCGCAGGGACTGGCGGAGTCTAAAATTCTCCCCGTTGCGAAACATTTCCCCGGCCATGGGCCCATAGCTTTAGATACTCATCAGGTGACTCCCTCTCGCTCAATGAGCTTAGGGAGTTTAATGAACAGCGAATTAATTCCATTTACAGATTTTGCGGCCTCCTCGATGCCCTCGGGAGTCATGGTGGCGCATATTGTATTCCCGGATATCGATCCCTCAAATAGCCCCGCTACTTATTCGAAAAAATTGGTCAACGACATCTTACTCGATCAATTAAAGTTTAAGGGCCTTGTAATGACAGATGACATCGAAATGCAAGGGGCCGCCGCGCTTCAACGGATCGAAGATCGCGCGGTTGCGGCGTTCCTCACCGGCAATGATTTAATTATGGTGGGTTGGACGCCTTCAATGCAAAAACGTGCCGTTCAAGGGGTTCTCGCGGCCGTAAAGTCAGGGAAGATTTCTCGCGCCCGACTTGATCACAGTGTTAAAAAAATTCTCGCGGTCAAAGAAAAGCTGGTTCCTCCACCGGTTCGCAAAGTAGCCCAGGCCAAATTAGAGACGAACACCACTTTGCTCTCTAAAACCATTGCGAACCGGTTTAAAAAAATACAGTACAGTTCTGTTTTTAATTCGATTATCGCCCGATACTTTAAAAGTCTTTCTGACGCTAAGTCCGTCGCGGAAACGGTCGATCACATCGTTGTGATAAGCCCGGTATCATCCTTCCACTCGAGCTTTAATAAGGTCGAAAAAACTCAAAAAGTAGTGAACAAGTCTGAACTCACGGCGACAACGCCGCTCTCCTCCCAAACGTTGCTGGTCTATCACGTGACTTCCCCTCAAACTTTCGAAGGCTTGAGAAAAATTCCAGGAGAGATGCAGAAAAAAACGATCGTCGTTTCATCCCACCCTAAATTGCGTGTTCAAGACACTTCAAGCTTTTTAGGCGTCGTGGAAACGTACTCTCATAGTCCCATGCTGGGAAAATTTACCGCTGAAGCTATTAATAAAATCTTGATTGCGAACCGCAATGCAGAGTTTAGACGCGAGTGATTTTAATGTCTCCGAGAACCGGAACTTTAACTTTAAAGTAGCTGATTCCCTGACCATCAACGCCGACATACAATGTTTGATTTTTACTGGGACGCTCAAGAATATATTCTGAGTCTTTTTGAGTAATTTTAAGAGTGAGGCTTTTTTCGCCCCCCCAAAATATCCGCGCGGTGTCCCCTTGCCAACGTCCTTCATCGATCGCCAAAAATAAACTGATCGGGTCAATCGTATCCGCGGTGACTGGCGTATTGTTCTCCTGAGGTTGGGCCGACTCCGGCGAGGTGTGCATTGGAGCGTGGACTAACCATTGATCTTTTTCGCGTGAATATTCCGTGGCGAAAAAGGCAGACTGCTTCAGTATCGGTAACTTGATTTGAGCCTCGCAACGGCCGCTCACGATTCCATCTTTTTCTTTAAAATCGAATTCGAACGACGATGTCTGAAACATCATCGTATATTTAAATTTAATTTTTTTTGAAACAGACATTCTTAGTGTGATTTAGTCGCGTTGATACGAGCTTCGGCCTGTTCAAACTTAAGACGTTCTACTTCGAAGCCATCATAAGTCACTTTTCCTAAAGCCTCAAGGGCGTCAGCACGGTCTTTTTGTGCGGCGACAAGATTGATATCTTGGGAGAGCTCAGCGGTTTCGGCCATGACCGTAACGCCAGTGGGGGAAACCTGACAGTATCCCCAGCTAATGGCCACGCTTTCGAGTTTGTCTGAATCTTTAAGATGATACTTAAGAACTCCAGCCGTCAACGTTGTCACTAGTGGTGCGTGCCCAGGGAGAATTTGCAACTCGCCACGATAGGCGGGAACAAAAACGTCTTTAACTTCCGCGCCTTCAAGCAATTTTTTCTGAGGTGTTACCAGTTTTAACGTAAACATCTTTAATTCCTATTAAGCTTTCATTTTTTTAGCAGCTTCGAGAACGTCTTCGATAGTTCCAACGAGATAGAAAGCTTGTTCTGGAACATCATCATGTTTCCCGTCGAGAATTTCGCGGAAACCACGAACGGTGTCTTTGATGTCCACATAACGGCCTTTTAATCCTGTGAACTGTTCGGCCACGTTGAACGGTTGGCTCAAAAACTTCTGCACCCGACGAGCGCGAGCAACGACGAGTTTATCGTCTTCGCTCAATTCATCCATACCCAAGATCGCGATAATGTCTTGAAGTTCTTTGTACCGCTGAAGAAGAGCCTGAACATCACGAGCTGTTTTGTAGTGCTCTTCGCCCACGACTTCTGGAGTTAAAATACGAGATGTGGAGTTCATCGGGTGAACCGCTGGGTAAATCCCTTGAGCTGCAATATCACGATCCAAGTTGGTCGTCGCATCCAAGTGAGTAAATGTCGTTGCCGGAGCTGGATCTGTGTAATCATCCGCAGGAACGTAAACCGCTTGGACTGAAGTGACCGAACCTTTTTTAGTCGAAGTAATACGTTCTTGAAGAGCACCCATGTCCGTACCTAGGGTCGGCTGATATCCCACCGCCGAAGGAATACGACCCAAAAGAGCCGACAACTCTGCACCCGCTTGAGTGAATCGGAAAATGTTATCGATAAAGAAAAGAACGTCCTGACCTTCGCGATCACGGAAGTATTCGGCGATCGTTAAGCCCGTCAACGCCACACGAGCACGAGCTCCAGGAGGCTCGTTCATCTGTCCATAGACCAGAGCTGTTTTACTGATAACGCCAGATTCTTTCATCTCGATCCAAAGATCTGTTCCTTCACGAGTTCTTTCTCCAACGCCCGCAAACACCGAGTATCCCCCGTGCTCCGTAGCGATGTTGTGAATTAATTCTTGAATCAAAACGGTTTTACCAACACCGGCACCACCGAAGAGACCAATTTTTCCACCCTTAGCGTAAGGAGCTAAAAGATCCACAACCTTAATTCCAGTCATGAGCATCTCTGCAGAGGTGGACTGATCTTCGAACTTAGGAGCATCACGGTGAATTCCCCAACGTTCTTTTGATTTGACCGGAGCGCCGCCATCAACAGGCTCACCAATCACGTTGATAATACGTCCGAGAACTTCTTCTCCCACCGGAGTTGTAATCATGTCGCCGGTTTCAGAAACTTTTTGACCGCGAACTAAACCATCTGTGGAGTCCATCGCGATTGTTCTTACGATTCCATCTCCCAAATGCTGAGCCACTTCGAGAGTGAGGTTGTTGGCGCGATCGTCGATCGATTTGTTGGTGGTTGTGAGGGCAGAAAGAATTGGAGGAAGTTTGCTTCCTTTAAACTCCACATCCACAACGGGACCCATTACCTGCTTTACGCTACCTGTATCCTGCGTCATATTTACTCCTATTGGCTCTTAAGCGATTCGGCACCAGTTGTGATCTCGATCAATTCACTCGTGATCGATGCCTGTCTCAATTTGTTATAATTTAAAGTTAAAATTTTAATCTGTTCGCCGGCGTTTTTCGTGGCGTTTTCCATGGCGGTCATTCGAGCCCCATGTTCCGAAGCTACGCTCTCGGACATTGTCTTATAGATCTGCACGGTAAAGTACTTTTCGAGGAGCTGGCCGATGATCACTTCGGGAGCGGGCTCGATGATGATATCTTTCGTAGTGACCTGACCGTCGGGAATATTTAAAATTCGACGAGCATCAGCCGGATCCATCGGAAGAAGTTTTTCGCAACGAACTTCCTGAGCAATCGCCGATTTGAATTCGTTATAAATCACACGAACTTCGTCGTACTCACCACTTGAATAAAGTTCTAATATTTTATTCGCCACTTCGGTCGCTTTTCCGTAGGAAATTTCTCGAGCGAGGTCGGTGACCATGTCGCGAGGCTTGATCCCGCGGCGAAGAAAGAAGTCTCGGGACTTGCGTCCCACAAAAACAAAATCAATTTTTTGATAGTTGCTCTGGTTTTCGGCGACGTACTTCGCTGTAAACTTATTGATGGTCGAGTTGAAGGAGCCGCAAAGACCACGATCGCTCGAAATCACCACGAGCAATACGTTATTGATCTTCTCTCTCTTTTTAATCAAAGGATGATCCACCCGTTGCGATTGAACTAAGTCCAGCGTCAACTGCATCAACCCTTTGGCATAAGGACGAAGGTTCACAGCGTTCGCCTGAGCTCGCTTGAGCTTGGACGCAGATACTAGCTTAAGGGCGCTAGTGATCTGTCGCATGTTCTTCGTACTTTGAATTCTGTTACGTATGTCTTTTAAACTTGGCATTACTTACCTGGGTCAAAAATAGACTTAAACTCTTTTAATGCATCTTCTAACTTCTTCATCGCATCGTCGGAGACTTTATTCTCGCGCTTGATTTCGTCCACCAATGTGGAGTGCTTTTGCTTCATGAAGGTGATCATTTCGGCTTCGTAACGACGAACATCTTTAACCGCGTAACCGTCGAGGTATCCGTTAGAAGCGGCGTAAATCGAAATCACTTGCTCGTAAACTTCAAGCGGAGCGTATTGGCTCTGTTTTAAAAGTTCAACAAGACGCTCACCACGAGCCAGCTGAGCTTTAGACGTCGGATCAAGATCAGAGGCGAATGCAGCAAAAGCCTCAAGTTCGCGATACTGAGCGAGAGCGAGCTTCAATTTACCCGCAACTTGCTTCATGGCTTTCGTTTGAGCGGCACCGCCCACACGAGACACTGATTTACCCACAGAAATCGCTGGGCGAATCCCTTTGAAGAACAAATCACCTTCGAGGAAGATCTGACCATCCGTGATCGAAATCACGTTTGTTGGAATGTAGGCAGAAATATCTCCACCTTGTGTTTCGATGATCGGGAGAGCTGTAAGAGATCCGCCACCATCTTCTTTAGACATTTTCGCTGCACGCTCAAGTAAACGAGAGTGAACGTAGAAAACATCCCCTGGGAAAGCTTCGCGACCTGGAGGGCGACGAAGAAGAAGTGACAACTGACGATAAGCCTGAGCTTGTTTCGTTAAATCATCATAAACGATAAGAGCATGTTGACCGTTGTCGCGGTAGTACTCGGCCATTGTTGTTCCCGCGTAAGGCGCGAGATACTGAAGCGGAGCGGGAGCACTCGCGCCCGCCGCGATGACAGTCGTGTACTCAAGAGCGCCCGTCGCGCGAAGTTTTTCAACAACAAGAGCAATCGTGGATTGCTTCTGACCAATGGCCACGTAGAAACATTTAACGTTTTTGCCTTTTTGGTTAATGATTGTATCAAGAGCGATCGCCGTTTTTCCGGTTTGACGATCTCCGATGATCAATTCACGCTGACCGCGACCAATGGGAATCATAGAGTCGATGGCTTTGACACCTGTCTGCATGGGCTCGTGAACGGGTTGTCTTTTGACAATCCCTGGAGCTTTCACATCCACAGTGCGGTTTTCAGTGGCTTTGATTGGACCTTTGCCATCAATAGGGTTTCCGAGAACGTCCACAACGCGGCCTAAAAGAGCATCACCGACAGGAACCTGAACGATTTTTTTCGTTCTTTTAACGATGTCGCCTTCTTTAATAGTTCTGTCTTCACCGAAAATAACGATACCGACAGAGTCTTTTTCTAAGTTAAGGACCATGCCCGTGATATCCCCGGGGAATTCCACAAGCTCACCCGCCATGACGGTTTCAAGTCCATAAACGCGGGCAACACCATCACCCACGGAGAGAACTGTTCCAGCCTCTCTCACTTCGAGTTGGTTGGAGTAGTTTTTAATTTGATCTTTGAGAATTCGACTAATTTCGTCGGCGCGAATTTTAGTTTCCATTTAGTTAGTTCTCCTCTTGAGTGATTCTGTCATTCTTGTAAGTCCAGATTTAATACTATCGGAAATCACATAACTTCCGACTTTGGCTTCGATTCCTCCGACAAGCTCTGTATTTATTTTGTAATCCAGAGAGACCGGGAAGCCCAATTTCTTTTCGATACTTTGTTGAATAGAAGTTTTCTCGGAAGAAGATAATTCTGTGGCAGAAGAGACTTCTCCGCGACGGACACCTTTCCCATTCATCGCACAGGTTTCTTTAAATGCGTTGATGATTTCGGGAACAAGTGCCAGGCGATTATTTTTAGCGAGAATTTTAAGGAAATCGACGATGGATTTATCCAATTTATCGCCGAGAGCTTTAAGCAAAACAGCTTCTTTATCTTGGGCTGACGTGACCGGAGATGCAAAAAACTGCTGAATTTCCTTCTCTTGAAAAATAGGAGCTAAGCCATCAAGCTCTTCCACGAGACGATTGGTTTTGCCCTCGTCTTTACTGAGATCATAAAGTGCTGATGAGTAGGTCGCGACTAACTGGTTCATACGTTAGCCCCCTCAAGTCGGGCATTAAATTGACGATTCACTTTCGCTTTTTCCTCGCCACCAAGGCCACCTAAGTTTTCCTCGGCGGAGACCATAGACATCTCTAAAACCTCTTGGCGAAGATGTTCCATTTGTTTTTGCTCTTCGGCGCGAAGAAGTGTCTCGGAGTCTTTTGCAATATTGTTCGCTTCGATCAGAGCGCGCTCTTTCTCGGTGGACACCCATTGTTGGGCCTCGAGCTCCGCACGCATAATGCTTTGCTCTCTCATGCTTTTGAGTTCAGAAAATCGTCGCTCGAGATCGGCTTTTTGAAATTCCAATTCTTTTTTTCTTTGCTCTGCTTCTCGGGCCTGGCGAAAAAAATCTTCGCTCCGTTGGCGAAAAAGAGAAACCACCTTATTTTTTGCGCCGAAGAAAATGATGGCGGCGAAAATAAAGAAGTTAATCGCCTGATACATAACGACCTTGGGAATCCCCGTGTGTCCATCGCCGTGGCCACCACCGCCATGAGTTTCTGCCCATGCGATGATGCTCACACCGACGATCGAGCACACGATTGCAAATAGAGATGTGCGTTGTCTCATCGTTCTAATAACCTTTGTTTGATCATCTGGCCAATTTCTGGAACTGAATTTTTTAACTGAGCGCGAGCCGCAGAGACTGCGGCATCAATCGACTTCTTACCCTCAGCTATTTTCTGTTGATGCTGAGCCTGAGCTTCGGAAATCGTTTTATTCACAAGTTCTTGTGATTCTTTTTTACTGTGATCATAAATGGCTTTGATCTGCTCGTTGATCTCTTTGGCTTCGCGAGAATATTCGGCTTCGCGGGAATTGATCGCAATTTGAATTTCGTTATCCACGTCTTTGCTATCAACCGTGCGCCGGCGACGCTCTTGATAGGCCGCAAGATACTTATTGAACACGAAATAATTGAGGAAAATGAACGTAGCAATAAATATAAAAAATTGCGGTACGACAGTTTCGTTAAGACCAAGTGATTTAAGAATATCTACAACAACTTGCATGGTTAGGCTCGAATCGGGGAGTTTATCCCGTATGTATGTATCTATTGATTTATACGGATTGGTGTATTCCCCGGGCCCAAAACGGTCAAGCTTTGGTTGTTCTGCTGTGTCAGGTCGTTAATGGCCGCGAGGTGGTGAGGATTCTCCCTCGAAGTGAACACCCTCTTCTATTTTGAGGTTGGGAGACGAAACCGTTCCCTTAAATTTGGCAGGAGCCAGCATGACAATTCGCTTTTCGGCCACAACATGCCCTGATAACTGGCCCTTGAGCACGACTTCGCCCACATTGATGTTGGCCTCGACCCGCGCCCCTTCGTCTATAATAAGGGTTCCGCCGGAAATGACTTCCCCTTTAAAATAACCGCCAATTTTGAAAGTCCCAGAAAATGTAATTTTTCCCTCAAAACTGGTTTCGGGCTGGAGGATCCCGGTGACGGACTCGTCGGTGATCATTTTTACTGACCCTTCAAACAATCTGAAATCAATGTCAGGTCATCATCGGAATAAAAGTAAATTGTGATTCGACCTTTACCGCCGGAATAATCAATTCGAACTTTTGTTCCCAATGATTTTTGGAGATCCGATTCCATAGTTTCGACCAAGCGCTCGGCGACAGATTTCGGGGCTTCGATGTCGAGCTCTCCGGCGACGGCCTTTTTTAGATTCGCCACTTCTTTTTCCGTAGCACGAACGCTAAGCCCTTTGTCCAGGACCGTTTGAGCAACTTTTCTCTGCATGTCGGACTGGTCGAGGGCGAGAAGAACCTTAGCGTGGCCCACCGAAAGCTTCTGCTCCTTCACCAGATCGCGAACTTCTTTGGTCAAAGTCAAAAGTCTTAGAGAGTTGGAAATGGTCGCGCGCTCTTTTCCAAGTTGAGTGGCCAGCTCTTGATGAGTGTAGGCGTGGTCTTCGATCAACTGGCTATAGGCTTCGGCCTCTTCCACGGGGTTAAGGTCTTCACGCTGAATGTTTTCGATTAACGCCCACTCAAGGACTTTTTTGTTATCAGCTTCCTTAATAATTACAGGTACTTCATGCAGTCCGGCAGCCTGCGCTGCTCTCCAGCGGCGCTCCCCCGCGATGATTTCGTAGCGATTTTCTTCGATTTTTCTCACAGTGATCGGCTGTAAAATACCTTGCTCTTTAATAGAGGCGGCAAGTTCCGCGATCTTTTCTTGGGGGAAATCTTTTCGAGGCTGCTCTTTATTCGGATAAATTTTGTCGACACCGATCGACCAGACTCGGGGGCCCGCAGATGGCGTACTGACTGCGGGAACTGTGGGTTCGAGCACCACGGTCTTTTCTGTTTTTTCGAGGGTCACAGGTGCAAAATCGGGAACTGTATCTTCCAACGCAGATGCGGCTTCGGGAGTATTAATGCTCTCGTTTCCTGTGGCATCATCGCCAAATAAACTTCCGAGTCCGCGTCCTAATCTTTGTTTCTTTTTATCTTTATTCGTCTCAAGCATTGAGATCATCTCCTCTGATGGCTACGGCCGCTTCTGATTCCCGCTGAACTTTCTCGTCGAGTTCCACCGCCAGATCATAATACTTTCGCGCGCCGATGGATTTTTCGTCGTACTCAAAAATAGAAATCCCGTGGCTTGGCGCCTCGCTAAGCCGGACGTTTCGAGGAATAACGGACGAAAAAACTTTATCTTTAAAATGGCTCTGAATTTCGGACACCACCTGATGGCTCAGGTTATTTCGGGTATCAAACATTGTGAGTAAGATGCCTTCGATTTTGAGCTGGGGATTGAGCTTCTTTTTGATGAGTCCGGCCGTATTTAAAAGTTGGCTCAGTCCTTCGAGAGCATAGTATTCGCACTGAAGAGGGACCAAGAAAGTGTCGGCAGAGGTAAGTGCATTAATAGTTAGCAGATTCAAAGATGGTGGGCAGTCGATCAGAACATAAGCGAAGTGATTCTGCAGTGTGGCGAGAGCTTTCTTGAGTTTGAACTCCCTTTCGGCTTCGTCCACAAGTTCAATCTCCGCTCCGACCAAGTCAGAGTTCGCCGGTATAATATAGAGGTTCGATTCTTTTGTCCTATATATAGAGTCAGCAATTTCGGACTCACCAATAAGGACGTGATAGATGTTCTTGTCTTGATACTCATGACGCTTAACGCCAAGTCCGCTGGACGCGTTCCCTTGAGGGTCGAGATCTATAAGAAGAACCTTTTTCCCCAAACTCGCTAAGGCTGATGCGAGATTCACAGATGTTGTCGTTTTTCCTACGCCACCCTTTTGATTTACTATGCAGATCGTTCTCATGTACGCTCCCTAAGAATTTTATCTATGCTAATCCGTTATTAATAAACTTTTCAAGAGATTTTACCGATTGTTCCACGTGGAACATCTTTTTATGACGCTATCATTAAATATTCGAAAACTTCTGCCCCTTTTATCTCTCATCTTCCTTTTTGGCTGCAAAAAGGATCCGCCCAAGCTCAATGAGACCGACGATAAGATTTATCGCACCTATCAGTCAGAACTCAGTGAGCTTGAGAAGAAAAAGAATGTTCTCGCTCTCCAAGGGAAAGGAATTGACGAGAAAACGGACGCACTAACGATGAGTCCGAAAATTTTGGATATCCTTCGCAAGCAGCGCCAAGCCATAAACCAGAATGTTATTTATCTCGAGCAAGGGATCAATTATCTCAAAATTAAGTCTCTTTCTCGTAAGAAATATCTTTTGGATAATCAAGGACTACTCAGCAAGGACGATTTGGATAAGCAATACAGTGATTTCTTACTGGATCGAGAGGCAAATCCACCGAAACGTCCTTGGGAAGATGAAAAGCTTGCCCCTATGCTGCCCCCGCCGCCGAAGCCCGCAGAGGAGAACAAGGGTGGTCACTAAGTGACTACTCACAATGTTCCACGTGGAACATTATTTACGGCGTGTTTCGACGATCACCCGCTGAATCGTGCTGTCAGGGAGTGTGTAACTGCCAATGGCTGATATATCCCACTTTGTAAAGATCTGCGTGGGACATGCGGCAACCTCTGAGGACCAATTGTCGGCTTTAAAGTGGAAGATCGATCCGTTCTGCTTGAGAATAGATCCCATTTGAATCAATGTGTTGTAAATCGGCGAGCTTGTACGAATGAGAGCTGTTTCCACTGAATCTTTCGGAAGGTGCTCCACTTGCTTAGGCACCGCAGTACAGTTTCCAAGTTCCAAGATCTGAATGGCGTGCTTCAAAAACTCCTGCTTACGAGAATCTTTTTCGATATAATTCACTTTGATGCTCGGAAACAGAATAGCGAGGGCAATCCCAGGAAAGCCTACACTTCCACCCCCCAAATCGTACACCTCGTTCTTGAGCTTCTGCTGAAGATTTAAGCATTCTACTCCAAGGACAGCGTCTGCAAAGAATTGCCTGCCTATTGTTAGGGCAACTCCTGCTGAAACGAGATTCATCTTGGTGTTGAACTGCATCATTTCATCATGATAGGTGCGTAGTTTTCTAAGAATATTAGGGTTGAGCTGTGGAAGATATTCTTTCAGACGATCGATGTCGGTTTGCATCTTCATTCCTATGCATTTTGAGGTAAATGAGTATCGCCTGAGTTGCTGATGGATTCACTCCACTGATCCTCTGCGCCTGCCCAATGGTGCGCGGACGAACTCGATTTAATTTTTCGGTCTCTTCTCGGGAAAGACCGCGGATAAAAGAATAATCGATATCTTCTGGAAGAGTCATCATTTCCATTTTTTTCGACATAGCGATTAATCCATTTTGCCTTGTAATATATCCTTCGTATTTGATTTCAATCTCTGCCGGTTCCGCCACGTCCATGGAGTCCACAGGTTGGATCCCAAATTCCAAAAGATTCGCAAATTTGATTTCGTCCCGACGTAAGAGATCAGCGAGAGACGTTTGCTTATAGATCGGCTTGGTTCCTAGTTGTGAAAGTTTATCTAAAGTGGTCGCCGTTGGACTAATTTTCGTGGTTTTTAGTGTGTTTACGAGCTCTTTTCTTTGATCGAGAATAGACTCCAGGCGGGTTTTCTCGGTGTCGTTGATTAAACGTAACTTCGTCGCAACATCAAATAACCTATTGATAGTATTATCTTCTCTTAAAACTAAACGGTGCTCAGCGCGCGAAGTGAACATGCGATAGGGCTCACGAGTGCCTTTCGTCACGAGGTCATCGACGAGAACACCCAGGTAAGCTTGATCCCGAGTTAAAATTAGAGGATCCTTTTGATCTATTTTTAAAGACGCATTGATACCGGCGAGCAAGCCCTGTCCACCGGCCTCCTCATAACCGCTCGTCCCGTTGATTTGTCCCGCAAGATAGAGATTTCTAATATTTCTCGTCTCTAAAGTAACCTCGAGTTGGGTCGGCTCTATGCAGTCGTACTCCACAGCATAACCCGGACGGATGATTTTAACATTTTCAAGCCCTGGAATCGTTTTTAAAAACTCGAGTTGTATTTCTTCGGGCAAACTTGTTGAAATTCCTTGTAAATAAATTAACTCGGTATTTAGTCCTTCCGGCTCAAGAAAGGTTTGATGCGTGAGTTTTTCCGCGAAACGAGTGATCTTATCCTCAATACTGGGGCAATATCTCGGTCCTAAGCCCTCTATTTGTCCAGTAAACATAGGAGAAACGTGCAAATTCCGACGAATAATCTCATGAGTTTTTTCGTTGGTATGTGTGAGGTAACACGCAATTTGCGGAAGGCTTAATTTTTTTTCGCTTCGAAAACTAAAGGGAATAAATTGATCATCGCCGTACTGAGGCTCTGTCTTAGACCAATCGATCGAACTTTTCGCAAGCCTGGGCGGTGTCCCGGTCTTTAGTCGAATGACTTTAAAGCCGTTTTCGGAAAGTTGATCCGAAATTCCGACCGTGGCCTTGTCGCCCACTCTTCCGCCTTCTATTCTTTGGGTCCCGATGTGCATCACTCCACGCATAAAGGTTCCGGTCGTGATGACGACAGTTTTAGAGAAAATCTCAGCTCCATCCTCCATCACCACACCATTGCACTGACCTTTGTCGAGAACTAGGGACTTTACTTCGCCTTGTAAGAGCCGGACATTCGCAGAGTTTTTAAAAACTAGAGCCATCTCTTGGCAGTAGAGATCCTTATCGCATTGAGCCCGCGAGCCACGAACCGCTGGACCGCGATTCGCATTTAATCTTTTGAACTGAATGCAAGTTTTGTCCGCGACCATCCCCATACTTCCACCCAAAACATCGATCTCCCGGACAATATGACCTTTGGCGAGTCCGCCGATGGAGGGGTTGCAACTCATGTAGGCAATGCGATCGAGACGGGTCGTGATCAAAAGAACTTTTTTGTTAAGGCGATGACCGGCCAATGCGGCTTCCACACCGGCATGACCTGCACCTACAACAATAATATCGAAGTTCTTTGTTTCCATTACTTTCCTAAGCAAAATTGGCTAAAGACTTTATCAAGAATCTGCTCGTCAAACTCTTTGCCAAGAAGAGTCAGGATCTCTTTTAAACTCATCTGAATATCCTGGGCAATTAAATCGTAACTGCCTTGCTTTTTTACCTGCGAGATGGCCAAATTCATGAATTCCAGGGCCTTCGAAAGGTGATCAAAGTGCCTAAATTGAGTAATCAAATGGTCACTTTGACTTAAATTGTTTGAACAGGTCTTTTGAATAGCCGCTATAAGCTCTTGAATTCCCTGATTATTTTTTACACTGATCCAGTGAATAGGCTGTCCGGCTGGATAGTCAACTCGTCCGAGCAGTTTTTCTTGAATACCCTTTTGTGTATCCACTGAATCCCCAGCCAAATCCATCTTGTTCACCACAAAAAATGTCTTATTCAAGCTACTCAATATTGATGAGTAGTCATTTTCCAAGTTTTGACTATCCAACATATACAAGATGAAGTCGGCATCCTTGATGGCCTGAAGTGATCTATCGATCCCCATTTTTTCGACAACGTCGGTTGTCTCGCGAAGTCCCGCGCTATCGATCAATCGAATTTGAATTCCGTCTAATATAATAGACGTTTCTAAAATATCCCGAGTGGTACCGGCAATGTCGGTAACAATGGCTTTGTGTTCGCCGATCAGATGATTATATAAACTGGACTTTCCGGCATTGGTGGGTCCAGCGATAAGAACGCGAACCCCATCTTTTAAAATTTTGCCGCTCTTATAAGATTCCACCAAGTCTTTGATGGCATCTCGCTGAGCTTCCATGGTCCCTGTCATTTCGTCCAGGGTATAGGGCTGAATGTCTTCAGTGGAAAAATCGATGGACGCTTCGAGCTGGGCCAAAATAAAAATCAGACCTTCTTCAATGGAAGCTAACTTGTCCGATAATTTTCCGCGGATTTGTTCGATGGCGATCGCACGAGATTTTTCGGTCTGACTTTGAATGATCGAAAGCACCCCTTCGGCCTGGACCAGATCGATCTTCCCATTATAAAAAGCTCGGAAAGAAAACTCTCCGCGTTCGGCCGGCCGGCAACCCGCGACGGCAAGTTCACTTAAAATTCGATGGGCCACACTAAACCCCCCATGGCAGGAGATTTCTATAGATTCATCGCCCGTAAAGGATTTGCCCTTGGCAAAATAGGTCACCAAGACCTCATCAATATTGAGGCCTTCGGCATCTTTTAAGTAACCATAATAAACACGATGAGATTCAGGGCTGGAAGGTACAAAAGAACAAAACTTCCTGGTGATCGAGAGCGATTTGTCACCGGACAATCTGACAACGGCGATGCCAGACTGCCCTTGAGGTGTTATTTGTGCACAAATCGTCTCATCGATTAAATCAATAAAGCGCAAGTTACTCCGCTGGGTCCTGTGTTTGTTTGGCGTTCACAGGAAAAATTTTAATTTTCTTATAATGACCATCGCCAATCGATTTACTCTTTACGCGATCATCTTTGGAAAGGAACTGATGGACCACGCGTCTTTCTTTAGGCGAAAGAGCTTTCACATAAACCGAACGGTTCTGCTCAAGGGCTTTGTCTTTGAGCTTTTCAATCATCGCTTCTAGAGACTGATTTTCTTTTTCGCGATATCCGTTGGCATCACAGGAGATGTTTACTGGATTTTCCGCAAATTGGTGCTGAACTGCGCGCTTTAAGAAAAGTTGAAACGCTTCTAAAAGCATTCCATCGCGCACGGTCAGCATTTCCTCGTCCACACCGTAAAAGTTAACCTTGATCATCTCGACGTCTTGGCTTTTGTCTTGTTCGAGATCAAAAGAAAGTTCAAAAGAACCTTTCTCAATTAAGCCATTAAGAACACCTTCGACCAAGTGTTTTGGTGTCTTATAATTTCCTGTTTTATCTCCGCCGCCGAAAAGTCTACCGAGCAGACCCATATACATCCTCCTAGGCTGTTGTTTGTCTTGTAAAAACGAATTGTTGAATAACCCCAAATAGTGAATTCACAAACATATAGAGAGTAAGACCACTGGGGACTGATAACATAAAAACCGAAAAAATAAGAGGCATAAACAGAAGAACCTTCTGTTGAGCCGGATCCATCGATGTCGTTGGAGTAATCTTCTGCTGAACGAAGAAGGTGATTCCCACTAGAATAGGTAGAACAAAAAACGGATCTTTAAGACTTAAATCGTGAATCCAGAAGGCGAAAGGCGCTTGATAGAGTTCGATACTTTTACCAAGAACTTGATAGAGCGCAAAAAAGATTGGGATTTGCATTAACATTGGTAAACAACCGCTCAATGGGTTGGCCTTTTCGGTGCGCATGATTTGCAGGGTCTCCTGATTCATTCGCGCCGGGTCGTTTTTGTATTTTTCTTTGATCGACTTAAGGAGAGGTTGAATCTTCTGCATGCGCTTCATCGCCTTGTACGAGTACAAATTGAGCGGCAGTAAAACAATACGAATTAAAATGGTTAAAAGAATGATGGCCACGCCCCAGTTTTGGATAAAGGCAAAAATAAACTTCATCGTCGATAGGAGTGGTTTGCCAATAAACCCAAAAAATCCAAAATCGATAATATCCGTCATCTCTGGATCTATGGATTTAAGGAGTTCCAAATCTTTGGGCCCAAAGAAAAACATAGTTTTTGTCACCAACTGATCCACGGGCTCTACGGTCTGGTAGGTGTATTCGAGAACAGCTGTTTGATCTTGGGTATTGACCTGCGCCGCCATTTTAGGAATCAAGTCCGATCGATTTACAAATGCCAAAGAAAAGTAATGTGAGCTGAGCGCTGCCACCGTCGCATTATCGTAGCTCACAGGAGTTGCCTCTTTAGGATTCAGCATTTGCCTTTGTTTACCATCGTGATTGAGGGCAAAAAATTCTTGATGCTCGTAAGAGGGTAAAATCCAACTTGTGCTCACTTCACGAACCGAGTCGCTCAATCGATGGCTCACCGAAAGAAGGCGACGATCTTTGGAAGTGAGTTGGGTTGTGATATTGGCGACATATTTTTTAGTGTCAAAAACCAAGGTTTTTGTGACGTGAACATTATCGACATCCGCTTCGCCGACGAACTCATTTTCCGCCTTTTGCGTGACTTCGAAAAGAACCGGGGCTCCATTAATTCTCGTCTCAGCGATCGGAAGGAACTCTTGCGTCGTATACTTGATGGGATTGCCCGAACGATCCTTAAGGTCGTTCAAAGCAAGTTCAGTTAAGCCCATACCGCGGTTGGTGACCGTCATAGAAACTTCCGAAGTTTTAAACGCAGCTAATTTTTGGTTTCGAGGATCCTTAACCGGCGCCACAAGAGAGGGCTCCAATTTGACTTGCGTTTCTCCGGCCGTCTGAGTGCTTTCATTGGCTGCTGGAGTTTCCGAGGCCTGAACTACCGAGGGCTCTGGCTGATTTTTTGGAGGATATTTTTTAGAAACGTAAAATTGCCAGCAAAAGAAAACAGTGAAGGACAATAGAATTGCTATAAACGTGTTTTTATCAAAAAACGGCTGATTTGGATTCTTCATGATGCGGTTTCCTTTAAGGGAAGAGGATCATAGCCCTGTCCTCCCAACGGATGACATTTACAAATTCTTTTGACGACAAAAAATGAAGCGATAAAAAAATTAAAATTCTTGTAAGCATCTAAAGCGTATTTAGAACAGGTCGGTTGAAACCGACACGACGGAAGTAAATAAGGACTGATTGCCAACCGGTAGAAAGCAATCAGAGCCATGGCGACCAAGTTTGGACCATTAAGAAGTCCGCTCTTTAACGCTTTCCCAAGTTTTTTTGAGTATGCGATCAAAATCTGCATGTTTTAAACTTTTATATCCATCTTCAGCATCCCTAAACTCACGAAAAACCAGGCTTATATCAACATTTAGGGTTAAATCCTGCCGTCTAAAAAATTCTTTGCTCCAACGTCTGAGTCGATTCCGCGTTACCGCAGGACCAATTCGTGCAGGCAACGTACAACCAATTCGTAGGTGCCCTACTTGGTTCTTGGCGAAATTAACCAAGAGCCAACTTGACGCGTTCAGCTTTTTTCCTTGGAGCTTAAGTCTTTGAAATTCAAATTTTCTCTTCAGAGAACTTAAATTTTTGCTATTTTCCACGCTTCTTAACAGCTAGGCGCTTTCTGCCCTTAGCTCTGCGTCGCGAAAGAACCTTTTTACCCTTCTCAGTCTTCATTCTCTTACGAAATCCGTGGGTTTTCTTTTTACGCGTGCGCTTAGGTTGTAAGGTTCTTTTCATTCTAACTTCTCCATTTAAAAGAAGATTTTTAAACCATAAACGACTCTAAAGGTCAAGATGTTGAACCTTTGAGCAGAGCTTGATCTCTGGCGATTTATGAAATAATTTCTCCGAGCACTGGGGGACTGCTATTTTCTCCCGGAATTGGTTCATTTGAGTTAAAAGGGTCTGTTATTGGGTCACTAAGGGAATAAATGCAATTATCTGAAAATGAAAACATCTGGAAAGTCGTCAAAAGCAGTCTGATCTCGAAGAATGCAGATAATAAGCCATTGCAAACATGGTTTAACCCTACAGATCTATTATCTATTGAGCGAAGCGATAACAACTCCAATCGATTCAAACTGGGTGTCCCGACCGAACTTCATAAATATTGGATCTCGGAGAATCTCATCGATCGAATCTGTTCCGAAATCTCGTCTATATATCAGCAGCCTTTTAGCGTGGAATTGGTGGTCACCGGAAAATCGATCCCGATTCCTCCGGAAAGCCCCGGAGCTCTTCATCAAGCGATGAGTTCCCAAGAGATCAGTGCGGCCATGCCTCGCCCCCCGATCGAAGTTAAAAAGCACGGTGATTTTTTAAATCCTGAATATACTTTTTCGTCCTTTGTCGTCGGTAGAAACAATGAATTTGCCCATGCGACATCATTTCGAATCGCTCAGCGCCCGGGTTCAGAGGGCTACAATCCGCTCTTTATCTGTGGACCTACAGGTATGGGTAAAACTCACTTGCTTCATGCGGTGGGAAATCATATTCGCGATAGCATTCCGCAGTCTCGTATCATGTACATCTCTGCCGAAAGATTTTTAAATGAATTCACCTCCTGCATTCGTCGCGGAGAGATGGATAAGTTTAAAAAGAAATATCGCGAAAACTGCGATCTCTTATTGATGGATGATATTCAGGTTTTGGGACGCGGAGAAGCGGTTCAAGAAGAGTTCTTTCATACACTCAATGATTTCTTTGAAAAAGGCCGTCAAGTGGTGGTCGCCTCCGATCGTATTCCTAAAGATATTAAAGGTCTCGAGGATCGCATTCGAACCCGTCTCGAGTGGGGACTTATCGCTGATATTCAGATGCCTGACATCGAGACTCGTATGGCCATTCTTCGTTACAAGGCTGAAAAACGCCGCATCTTACTGCCAGATGAAGTGGTCACTTATATCGCTAAAATTTCGAAGCGTTCGATCCGTGAACTCGAAGGCAATTTAAACAAAGTAAAGATGTTCTCGGAGCTCCAAGGTTTACCGATCAATCTCGATATCACCAAAAAAGTTCTCGCGGTTCATGATGACAGCACGACCATTACGATCGATGAGATTCAGAGATTAACTGCAGAGCATTACAAAATTCGAGTGGTCGATTTAAAATCGAAAACTCGCAATAAGCCTATTGTTACAGCACGCCAAATGGCGATGTATCTCATCAAATTGCACCTCGATAAATCGCTTGTGGATATCGGTAGGGCCTTTGGAAGCAGGGACCACACCACGGTTTTGAATGCTTTGCGTCGGACTGAAAGTCAGATGAGTGAGGATTTAGATTTAAAGAGAGATTTCGACGAGTTACAAAGTCGTATCCACAATATCACAGGGGTGTGAATAACCGATGTGTGTAAACATGTGGATAACTAGGTTCATAATTCTGTGGGTTGTTTTATGAACATTTTTGGCCGGATTTTAAAGAGGAATTAAGAGTTTGAATAATGGTTTTTTGGCAAAGGATATCAAGCGTTTAAGTAGATAAGTGAGTTATCAACGCCCCTACAACTACTACTATATATTTATATATAATTAATAATAAGAACGAGAACGGAAGATATTATGAAGATAAAAATAGAAAAAAAAGATCTGATTGGTCTCTTAAGTAAAACACAGAACATCGTAGAAAAAAGAAACACCATGCCAGTTCTCGTGAATGTTCTTTTTGATGCTCACAAAAACAAGCTTAAAGTTTTTGCAACCGATTTGGAAGTGAGTTTAACCGATGAATGCGATGCAGAGATTTCGGAAGAGGGTCAAATCGCAATCAACGCGAGAAACCTTTTTGATATCGTTAAAGAGTTGAGCGAGGGACCCATTCTTTTAACCAAAAAGAAAAACAATTGGATGGAGATCAAACAAAACAAATCCGTTTTCAATTTAGTGGGTATCGGCGCTGAGGAGTACCCCATCTTCCCGTCCTTTAAAACAAAAGAGTTTGTAAAGATCGATGCAAAAGTGTTTTCCGAAATGATCGAACGAACGATCTACAGTGTTTCGAACGACGAAACTCGCTATCACTTGAATGGCGTTTATTTTGAGAAAAAAGAATCTGCGAACAAAACGAGTTTCCGTATGGTTGCAACAGATGGTCACCGATTAAGTTTGGTCGACAGAGACATCGAGCAAGATTCAAGCAATGCTTTGCCGACTCAAGGCGTGATCATTCCTCGAAAAGGTCTCGGAGAGATCAAGAAATTGATCGATGCGATGGACACCGATGTGGAAATGGCATTTGAAGGTTCCCAATTAATTATAAAAAACAATCGCACCGTTTTAATGGTTCGTTTGATCGAAGGTAAATATCCCAACTATCAACAACTTATTCCACAGACGATGAAGCGTCAGGCAGGAATTAACCGCGAAGTTTTCCTGGGATGCATTCGTCGCGTGTCTCTCTTATCCAATCACAAATCGAAAGGTGTTACCATTGCTCTCAGCAATGGTAAAATGGAAATTTCTTCCAACAATCCAGAGCTTGGTGATGCTAAAGAAGAAATCGATGTGGATTACTCTGGGGAAGATCTGAAGATCGGCTTCAACGCTCGATACATTTTGGATATTCTCAACAGTTTCGAAGAAGAAAATCTCGCTTTACAGCTCGATGGACAACTTTCTCCAGGATTAATTCGCCCGGCGAAAGACAAAGATTACACCTGTGTTGTAATGCCGATGAGAATTTAAACTCCGTTGTGGAAAAACCCTTGGATAGTGTTGTCTTCCAGAGCGTAGCGATGGAACTCTGACTATCCAAGATTCTTCGCGTTGCACAGGATGACGATCTATGCACTTTAAGAAAATTGAGATTACTCATTTTAGAAATATTGTTGATCTCCATTTAGCATTTCATTCTAAAGTAAATGTGTTTTACGGGGCCAATGCCCAAGGAAAAACGAGTTTAGTCGAAGCGATTTTTGTTCTTACTCAAGGTAAGAGTTTTAGAACTTCTGATTTTTCCAACATGGTGATGAAGAATTCTGAATTCGGCACAAGAGTTTCTGCCGCGGTTTCTCAAAAAAATTTAAATCATGAAATCACTTGCACGATGACGGGTGATAAAAAATCTTTGTTTCACAATCAAAAGAAAATCAGCTTTTCAACTTTGGGCTCCGATTTTAGCTCGGTGTTGTTCAGCCCCGAAAGTCTTTCTGTCATCAAAGAAAGCGACTCCCAACGTCGCGAGCTCATCGACGAAATGATCGTGAGTGTTTTTAAGGACGAGAAGAAATTTGTTCTCGAATGTCGCCAACTTTTAAGGCAGCGCAATAAGTTTCTCAAGGAGCTCAGTACAGAGATTGTGGAGAAGTCGCCTCGAAATTTGGCTTATTTGGAGGCTTTGACCGAGACCTACCTCCGTAAGGCGGCCCGCCTGTGCGCGCTGCGCTTTACGACTTTACGGATGTTACAGCCCCATTTGGACGAAGCGTTGAAATATATTTTCGATGCGAGCGTGGATATCTCGGTGGATTACGTCATTTCGAATCAAAATTTTCACTCGCTGGATGAACAAGTGGCATATGATGCCATGTATAAACGTTGGAATGAACTCAAGTCGGCGGAGATCAAAACTGGGTATAGTTTAGTGGGTCCACACAAGCACGATCTTCGCATTCTACTTGGCGGAAATGACTCACGATTTTTTTGCTCACAAGGTCAACAAAGACTCATCATTTTGGCTTTCAAAATGGCACAGATCAGGTTACACTTCCTGGCTCACGGTATTTACCCGGTGCTATTGCTTGATGATGTTTTGTCAGAGCTCGATGAGATTCGAAGACAAAAACTTATCGAATATTTAGAAACCATAAATGCTCAAATTTTTATTACGACGACCGAACGATCGGTTTTAAACAACATTCGACCCGACTCTCTTGCCACCTACTCGGTGAGAAATGGTCTGTTCGAAATTTGGGGAGGATCGAGTTCGTCTAACCTTTACTAGCCAGGAGGAACACGCGTGGCTGATAGTGAAACCGAGAAACCGACAAACACAATCATGACCGGTGATTACAATGCGGATTCGATTCAGGTCCTCGAAGGCTTAGAGGCAGTAAGAAAACGTCCAGGGATGTACATCGGTGATACCGGTATTCGTGGATATCATCACCTTGTTTACGAGATTGTTGATAACTCGGTGGATGAAGCGCTTGCAGGTCATTGCAAAAAAATTCAGATTACAATTCACAAGGACGAAAGTATTACGGTGCAGGATGACGGCCGTGGTATTCCTGTCGATTCTCACAAATCAGGGAAATCGGCTCTCGAAGTGGTTTACACCGTCCTTCACGCTGGTGGTAAATTCGATAAATCGACTTACAAAGTTTCCGGCGGTCTTCACGGGGTCGGTGCATCGGTTGTGAATGCGCTTTCGGTATTTTGTACCGTAGAAGTTCATCGCGATGGATTCATCTGGAGACAAACTTTTGAACGTGGAGCTCCAACAGCCCCTCTCGAAAAATTAGGACCCACCAAAGATACTGGCACCAAAGTGACGTTCCAACCGGATCGTGAAATTTTTAGACAGCCGGAACTCACTTACAATTTTGATACTCTTGGCGCCCGCTTTCGAGAACTTGCATTCTTAAATGCCGGTTTACATTTTACTTTGACCGATGAGCGCACTGAGAAAAAAACAGATTACCAATATGCCGAGGGTGTAAAACAGTTCATCGAACATTTGAACACTTCGAAAAAAGCTCTTCACTCGCAAATCGTTTATTTCACCGGTAACCGAGACATGGTCGATGTGGAGATTGCGCTCCAATGGAATGACTCTTATACCGAGTCCATCTTCTCGTACTGTAACAACATCAACACCTTCGAGGGTGGAACTCACCTTGTGGGTTTCCGTGGGGCACTCACGCGCACGATGAACTCCTATGCGAACACAAAAAATCTTCTGAAAGATCTAAAAGATGAAAGTCTTGAGGGTGAAGATATCCGCGAAGGTTTAGCTGCGGTGGTGAGCGTAAAAGTTCCCGAGCCTCAATTTGAGGGTCAGACAAAAACAAAATTAGGAAATACCGAAGTTAAAGGGATCGTCGAATCTCTTGTGAACGAAAAGCTCGCAGATTGGCTGGATCGAAATCCAGCGGTCGCGAAAACGATCATCGCAAAATGCGTGGATGCTTGCCGTGCTCGTGTGGCTGCAAAGAAAGCCCGTGAATTAACTCGTCGGAAAACCGCTCTGGATAGCGGATCACTTCCCGGAAAAATGGCCGACTGCCAAGAGAAAGATCCTTCACTTTGTGAATTGTACCTGGTGGAAGGGGACTCTGCGGGGGGATCAGCGAAGCAGGCTCGCGATCGTCGCACTCAAGCGGTTTTACCTTTAAAGGGTAAGATCTTGAATGTCGAAAAAGCGCGCTTTGATAAAATGCTCACCAATGACGAGATCAAGATGATGATTTCGGCCATTGGGGTCGGCATCGGTAAAGACAACATGGAAATCGCCGATCTTCGCTACCATAAAATTATTATTATGACAGATGCGGATGTGGATGGTTCTCACATTCGAACTCTTCTTCTCACATTCTTCTATCGTCAGATGAAAGATGTGATCGAGAAGGGTCACATCTATATCGCTCAACCTCCACTTTATCGCTACAAAAAAGGGAAAGAGGAGATCTACCTCAAGGACGAAAAAGCTCTCACTGAGCATTTGTTAAAAGTAGGTATTACTAACTTTAGAATTTCGAATCAGAAAACTTCGATGACTGAGACCGAGTTACGAAAATTCGTACTCGACATTTTAAAACTGGAAGAGCTTATTAAACAAAAATCTTTCGATTGCGATCCAGAGCTCTGTCGTATTCTTCTCCCGATGAATATAGATCTCGAGAAATTGATCAGCGATGAAAACTATGCGAAAAACACGGTTGCGAAGATCAACACTCAGATTAAAGCCAGTAAGTCTCTTTTAACGGATGTGCAATTGGTGTCTTTTGCTGCCAACGAAAAGGTTGTCATTCGCTCGAATCAAATGGGTCGAACCCAGGATAGCTTCTTCGATGTGACGAACATCAAAACGAGTTTGTGGAAAAATCTGTTCGGTACTTGGAAAAATCTAGACGCCGTTGTGACTTTACCGGTGAAAGCCGAAGTTCAAAACACCGCAGGGCTTGAGTTTGCGACCTACAAAGAATTTTATGATTACTTTGTCGAGGAAAGTAAAAAAGGCGCCTACATCCAGCGCTATAAGGGTCTCGGAGAAATGAATCCAGAGCAGTTGTGGGAAACAACTTTGAATCCTGCGAACCGCGCATTACTCCAAGTGAACGTAGATGATGCGATGTTAGCGGACGAAACTTTTAGTATTCTCATGGGAGAAGAAGTTGAACCTCGCCGGCAGTTTATCTCGGACAACGCTCTGCTGGCTAAAGAACTCGACGTATAAGGAATTTGAAAAATGGCTGACGAAAAACCAAATATACCTAGCAATGTAACTCGAGTAGATATCAATCAAGAGATGAAGGACGCGTACCTTCAGTATTCAATGAGCGTCATCGTCGGACGAGCGCTACCGGATGTACGCGATGGCTTAAAGCCGGTTCATCGTCGCGTTCTTTTTGCGATGCATGAGTTAAGTAACACTCACGATAAGCCTTATAAAAAATCGGCCCGTATCGTCGGAGACGTTATCGGTAAATA